>CAIYUV010000189.1 GCA_903929475.1 uncultured Spartobacteria bacterium | reverse complement strand
TGGAGTCGCAGCGCACGTCGTCACCTACGGCGGCACCTTACTCGGCCTGCCCGACGATAACTACTTTGCGAGTGGCAGGCACAACTTCTTCATCTCCTACATTGACCCGAAGCCCGATGGTCTTCGCGCAATTCTCACGCTGACGATGGTGGGCGTCCCCGAGCCCGGCGCGGCAGTCTCGTTGCTCGGCGGCCTCGGCATCCTGCTCAGCACGCGCAGACGCAGGGCGGTAAATTAGGCAAGGACTGCAGACTCGCTTCCGGAATCAACGTGGGACCAGCGCAGTTCATCCGGCCGTCTGATGCACTCCAGACAAAATCCCGGGGTAATCCACGTGCAACGGAACGAGCGGTTGATTCTTCGCCGTTAATCCCCACCTTCATGAGTCTCACCAAGTAAATCCACAACTTCAGCAAACGCGCAAGTGCCGCCAGCGTGAATTTACCCGGTAAATTACATCGCAGTTTTCCGATGGCCGAATATTCCTGCTTGTGAAAACGTTGCTCATTACCATCATATAAAAAGCAGTATGTTAAGTTATCGTCCCCAACCCAGAAAGAAGACTCCAACGATTCTCGGACACCGTGTGGTGCGAATCTGCGCAATGCCGTTCGCTGCTTTATTTGCGGTATCAGCATCAGCGGCTGTTTCTATTTCATGGACGAATGCGACTGATGCGGTGTGGATCACGGGGGGTGATTGGACGGGCGAAGTCGTTCACGCTGGTGCAGACATGGCGGTTTACGATGCGAGCGCGGCGACGGATCTGAACATCGCGATTAGTCCGGATACCACGATTCCTGGGACGGAAATCACGACGCCGTCCGGGTTGATTGCCATCGGCGGAATGAATGCGCTGACGCTCAGTGCCGGCGAGATGAACCTGAACGGGACTCTGCAAGATTTGCAATTCAGGGCACTGGTGGCGCTCGCTGCGGGGCAGTCACGCACGGAGGAGGCAGGGCGGACGTTGATGTCCAAAGAACTGACTTTTGGGGCCAAGGTGAATTTAAATAAAATCGGGTTCGGAGAGCCCGCGTTGAGTAGTCCGAATATATACTTCGCAACAACAGCGAATGGTGACGAGGCGCTGAATGTGAAAGGGAGTTTGAGTGGAGCGAACGGGATGAAATTGCCGTTCACGAATTTCGGAACGCTGAGTGTCGCACCTGCTCCGAGGGCGACCCCGAAGCTGGAGTCGGTGAGATTTAACAACGTCAGTGGTGTGGTGCAAACTGCGAGAAACGCAGCAAAGAGCACCGCAAAAATTACCAAGCAGAATATCGGAGCAAACGAAAAAGTTTTAACTTCCGGCGAAGCGCCTTCGGATTTTACGGCGTCATTGACGCTGCAGCATAACAATGGGGTCGTGCCTGCGTTCGAGGGAGTGACGTCCGCCGGGGTGGATGCCGCGCGTGATTTGGACCTGCATACCACGAACATTGTTACAACTGAAAACCTGAATGTTGGACACCAGTATCAGTTGAGCAGTCTGACCCCTCAGGCTTCCCCTCCTGCGTCGGGACTGCTCTCCGTCAGCTTTACATTCGGCTACGGCTTTCGCATGGAAAACGCCAATGGCTCAGGTCCCGGGGCGATTTCAAATTACTGGAATCACGTCAACGCGTATCCGATGACGAACAAGAGTCTTCAGTTTGATGACGTTCCTCCACCACCCGCCCCCGCAGTTTTTTCAGAATCATACTTTTTGAATGGAGCCAATCGCGGAAAGAATACCTTCTTGGGTCAGAACGGTCATATGGTGAGGAACATTGGCTGGGACAAAAATAACCTAAACACTTTGCTCAGCGACGGCACGTTTCTCCCAACGCCGATGACGTTCACCTACGACGACCCTGCCACGATCAGTGCGTTTGCACATAATAGCCAATACGGCTCAGGCCCCGTCATTGAATCGGGACCAAGCACCCAGCCATACAACCAACGACAACTACGCTGGACCGGAGCAGGCGACAGCGGAGGCTCCATCTCGTATTTTGAATTCGGAAATATCCCAGTCGATCGTCTGGGCGGCCTTTACTCGGTATATTTGCAAGGCTCCGGTTTCGTGGTTCCCCAACTCACGAATTTAACGTCTCCCACACTCCGCCTGCAGACTCCGGGTAAAGCTGGAACTTTAATCCTCTCATACATCCAGTTCGTAGCCGTCCCTACCACCATTTACTGGACGGGCGCTTCCACCCCCACTAACGCGCTGTGGAGCAACTCCAACAATCTTTCCACAGACTCGGCAGGTCTGTTGCCATTGACAGTTCCACTGGCTAACTTCCATAGCGTCGTTTTCAACGCTGCGAACGCGGTGAATTTTCAAAACACGACACTGGGTGCGGATCAAACGATCCAAACACTAAAATTTGCAAGTAACGCTACGACCCCTGTCAGCATCGGGGGGGGGACCAACACCCTGACGATTGTCCCCACCCTGCCCACGACAGGGGTCACCGTTGAGACACTTTCCGCGAATCATATCATCAGCAGCAAAATAGCTTTGGGCGCTGCACAGACTTGGACGGTCACAGATGCGAACCAGATACTCACGATGAGCGGTGTGATCAGTGGAGACTTTGCCTTTAACAAAGCAGGTGCTGGCACACTGCTCTTAACCGGCCAAAATACATCAACCGGCGCGACCACGATCAACGCGGGAACACTGCAACTTGGTGACGGCGGCACTTCAGGCTCGATTTCAAAAGATAGCGCACTGACAGTCAACGGCACACTGGTAATCAACCGCTCGAACAATACCATACAGGGCGTGGACTTTGGTGCGATCACAGGCACCGGTGGCTTGACCCAGAATGGAAGCGGCAGCACCACACTCAGCCTCGTCAACTCATACACCGGCGGAACAACGATAAACGCGGGCACGCTCGTCTTGAACGGCACGATCACTGGCACAACAACCGTGAACAACGGCTGCACCCTCGCAGGCGACAATAGCACGATGGGAAATGCCACCATCAACAATGGCGGCACCTTCTCACCGGGCGGCGGAAGCGCAATCGGCGCACTCACCTTGAACGGCGACCTCGCTCTGAACACCTCGTCCATCTTCACCGTGCAATTTGACTCAACAGCGATTGCGGTGGACGCGATCACACTCAACGGCAATCTGAACATCGCCAGCGGAGCGGTGCTGAACGTTTCCGACATCGGCTCGAATCCGATTAACATTTTTGACGTCCCAGCGTCGGTCATCACCTACACCGGGGCGTGGAACGGCGGCATCTTTGCGGGTCTGCCCGACGACAGCTATTTCATGAGCGCAGGGCAGGCCTACCAGATTTCCTACGACGGAGGTGCAGTCACGTTGACGATGGTGGCCGCCATCCCCGAGCCATGCACGGCAGTTTCGCTGCTCGGCGGTCTTGGTATACTTCTCGGAATGCGACGCCGTAGCGCGAGGTCTTGATGCCCCCTTTGCGTCCTACTGATTTTTCCGTTCAATGTTTATTATTTTCGGGCTGGCAGCATACTCTTTAAAAAAAGTAAAAAAAGCTTGGCAATACCAAAAAAACCTGAATTACTTAATCAAGTCTCCTTTCACCTCCTCATAAAAAAGAACAAAACAACCCAGCTAGAACAGTAACCACCATGAAAACCTCAGCAACTTCACCCCTCACCCGTTCCATCAAACATCTGTGCGCCGCTTCGGCCGCAGCCGTTCTCATCTTCGGTGCCGCAACCGCGAAAGCCGATTTCACCATTTACTCACAGAGTTTTACTGGCATTACCAATGGAACAGTAGCGGATGGAGGAGTGGGGGATATCTATAACTGGGCGAACAATCCCAATAACGCCACCATACAGGGAGAAAAACTTACCCTTTCGGGCAGCACGGATCTACTCCTCGGCTTTGGAAGCGACTTATTCAGCCACGGAACTGATCATATCAAAATTGAATTCGACTTAAAGTCGTATCAGCAACTTGATATCTTATTTGCCCCTGGTGATGCTTCTGGCCTCGATTTCGTCTATAATGCCACTGCGGGCTTTGAACATGGTTCTGATCGGCTTTATACTTTTAGCGGAAATGGTTTTGATTACGGTCCCCAGCAGTTTACCGGTGTCTCGAATCCAATGACAAACCATTGGACGTTCGATTTCGTAAAGGCAGGGACAGATGTGACTTGGTTTGCCACCTTCGACAGCAACACATTGTTCGCATCTGGAGGAACTAAAACGTATAGCCTTGCTGCCTACCCAACAATTGGCTTGAACACGATGGAAATTAATCCACTAGGTGGCGCGGGGATTACGCTGGACAACATTGTAGTCACCGGAGTCGTTGCCCCAGTGCCCGAACCAACTTCCGCATTGCTGCTGGTCGCAGGCGGCGCTTCGCTGCTCGCCCGCCGTCGTCGCGAAGTCAGGAAGTAACGCGCAACAATATCTCAAATCTCAAGACCGGGTCTGCATTTTTTGCAGGCCCGGTCTTCTTTTGCCCTCATACGGAAGCAAAGTGAGTTGCGACTATACACAGACCGCGAGTTGTCTGAACGATGGAACAGTGCTGTCGTTCTCACCGCCCGATTGAAAAGTAGGGAACACGCGCTTACAGGCTTGCGAAAAACGAAACCAAAAGCTCCAGCAGCACGCCTCGCCATTGAGCCCTGCGGCAACATTCTGCGAACGGCACACCATCAATCTACAGCTTTCTGAAATCGCTAATCGGCCAGTAAACATCCAGTAATCGTGCTTGCAAATGAGTTGATATTTTTCGATGTTGTAGCGCCGAATTTCAGACGCCCTCTTCCGTCCCACTTCCCTCAATGAAATTAAATCCACATCAGCGCCGCTTTATTAAAAATCGGATTTGCGCGTGGCCATTGCTCACGATGTTTGCGGTGAGCGCATCCGCAGCAAATATTTCGTGGACGCGGGAGATGGATGCCGTGTGGAGCACGTGTGAAAGCTGGGCGGACAGTCTTCCAGTCACCACGGATTTGTCGGTGTATGATGCGGGCGCGGCGGAGTATTCGATGCAGGATTTGAAAATCACGACGCAGACCGGGCTGATTACCATCGGTGGAGCAAACACGCTGACGCTCGGTGCCAGCAGGTTCAGCATGAGCAACGACACGATGGGACTGGCGATGGAGGCAGTGCTTGCGATTGCGGCGGAGCAGGCACGGAACGAGGACTCCGTGCGGATGCTGGCGGTGAAAGATGGAGCGAATGTGAATTTGAGTAGGATTGGAATCGGGGATCTGGCCCTGGGCGGCTCAAATATTTTCGTCGGGACGAAGGTGATTGAAGACGCGCCATTGGCTGTGCCGGCGAGTTTGAAAGGAACGAACGCGGGGAAACTGGCGTTCACGGAATTCGCTTTGATGAGCGCTGGAGCGGTGCCTCGGCTGAGTCCGAGACTGGATCCGGTGAAATTTCGCGGAGACAGTGTTGTGGCGGGAGCCACAAATCGCGGCGGCAAAATTTCTGTGGCTGTTTCCATACGCGGCGCGCACAACGAGGGAGCGAAGGAGAAGATTGCGACCTCCGCCGACAGCACTTCGGATTTTGAGGCGGCGGTGAAGCTGTCTCATGGCACGGGGCCCTTGTTCTTCGCCGGGGATCCCGAGCATTCATCGCAGACCCATGAATTGGTCTCCGCGAATGACGGCCCGCTGGGCAATATCACCGCGACCAACACCAGCATCCAACCGATCATCCGCATCCCAAAATCCGCGCTCAATCTTGTCGCCGGTGTTGTTCCGGTTAATCAGGGTTCGGACTATGCCACATACATTGCAGGCACCAATCCTGTGGGATGGTGGGGTATGAATGAGACTTCTGGAACGACCACCGCTGACCTCTCCGGTGCATATGGTGCAGCAAACAACCTGACTGCAGGTGGTCTTTTTAATGGGACACAAGTTTATCCCGGTGGTGTTCCCGACCCATTGGGTCCGCGAAACATCAATCTCAAATATGGCCCGACTGCTTTGATTAATCAGCCGGGCTATGTCAGGGGCACTTCCAACAAAGCGACGTATTTTGCTGGTGCTGCTAACGTCGATCCGAACCCTACAGCGTCAGTAGCATTCGGACATGCGCCCGGCCCGGTTACTACTGATAATATGGTTGCCCCTAATAACGCCTTCCCGGGTGCCATCTATGTTTACGATGCTACAACAGGTTATACGGGATTATCTCTTGAAATCTGGGCGAAGACAAATGGAGCCACTGGTCAGGATTCTGAACGTTTCATCGGGTCCCGCCATTGGGGATTTGGCTTTACGTCTAACTTCGGGGTCATGCATTTCACCACATTTGGCAAGACCGACTACTTTGGTGGTGCAATGCCTTCTGATAACGACTGGCATCAGTTCGGTGTCACATGGACTGCCGCTACTGGAGCAGCCAACTTCTACCTCGACGGTGTGCCGTGGGGATCGTCAGGCGGACAGACGAGTATGCTGGCCATTAATCCATCATCGATCAACAACGCGATCACTGTTGGTGGGCGCCCAAGTGGCGGGCAGGCTTTCAAAGGGTGGATTGACGAGGCCGTGGTCTGGAGTTTTCCCCGCACTGCTGCGGATTTCAACGCCAGCTATCTTGCCGCACAGACTCCGCTGACCACGGCTTACTGGGCGGGCACGACCAGCGGAGTTTGGAATGCCAACGTAAAAAACTTCGCCTTCAATATCGAGGGGACGAATTACGCCAAAGTGCCGGTGTCCAGCATTACTGATGTGATTTTCAACGCCAATGTGGCGGCGAATTTTACGAACACCACGCTTGGGGTGGACACGACGATCAAGTCGCTGACGTTTGCGAGCTACTCGACTTCGTCGGTCGGTATCGGCGGAGGAAATACACTGACCGTCACGCCTGCAACAGACAGAGTCGGTGTCACGGTCGAGTCGGGATCCGGCACTCATACCATTAGCACGAATGTGGCGCTGGGTTCGGCGCAGACATGGGCCGTGACTGACGCTAGCCAGACCCTCAACATGAGTGGAGTGATCAGCGGTGCATTTTCGTTGACCAAGTCTGGAACTGGAACGCTCGTGCTCGCCGGCAACAACATCAACACCGGCGGAACAACCGTGGCGCAGGGGACGCTGGCTTTGGACTACACGACAGTGGGGAGCAAACTGACGGACGCTGGTGTTTTGACCTTCGCAGGCGGAACTGTGGATCTGAGAAACGGCGCCACCACGCATAACGAAGTGGTCGCCTCGACAACGATCTCCGGCGGCTTGAGCAACGTGACACGAAGCAGCGGCACATCGGTGTTGCGGCTCAACACCATCACTCCTGGTCTGGGTGTTTTGAATTTCGGTGCCGATAACATCGCCGACACGGACAACACGAACACGAACGGCATCCTCGGAGGCTGGGCCACAATGGGACGCACGGACTGGGCGGCGAACTCGACCAACACGGCGGACGGCCTGATCACAGCGTTTGCCGGATATGCCGACATCAATGTGCGCGGCGCGAGCACCATTGCCGACGGAGTGACGACGAATGTCAGGCTTCTCGGCGACGGCACCTCCGGCAACATCACGCTTGGCGCTGTGGCGACGACGGTGAACACGCTGTTGCAGAGCAATTCAAATTTCGCCGGGACTGTGGACACCGCAGGCAGAGCGCTGGCGACCAATGGCATCATGATTGCCACTGGCAGGCAGGGGCTCACCATCGGCACTGCCGCTGACAGCGGAATATTGAAGTCAGCCACAGCAGGCGGTGCGATTTTTCTGAACAACTTCAGCGCATCCAACACACTCACGGTGAACGCGGTGATCGCCGACAATACTTCCGCGTCGGGCCTGGGAACGGTGGGCGCGGTGGTGCTGAATGGAACAAACACTTACACCGGCGCGACAATGGTGGATACGGGTGTGTTGAGCGTCCGCAACAGCGCGGGACTTGGCGGCACAGCGGGCGGCACAACTGTTCAATTTGGAGCAGCGTTGGAATTGCAGGGCGGCGCAGGGCTTTCCATCGGCGCTGAATCGCTGACGCTCAGCGGCACCGGCATCAACAGTGCAGGTGTGTTGCGCAGCATCAGCGGCAACAACACATGGGCCGGAACGGTCACACTCGCCGGTGACGTGCGGATTAACACGGATGCAGGCAGTATGACGCTGAACGCCGCCAGCAGCATCACGGCAAGTGATCGGAATCTGATTCTCGGCGGGGCTGGCAATGGCGCTGTGACGGGCTCGATTTCCACGGGCGCGGGCACACTCACCAAGGACGGTGCCGGCACTTGGACACTTTCCGGAGTCAACACATACACCTGCGAGACGAAGCTGGTGAACGGCACGCTGAGCGTTGGAGCGAATGCGAGTCTTGGAAACGGCGGCGCGTTGATTTTTGACGGCGGCACTTTGAAATACACGGGCGCAAGCGACACTGCGAATCGAGGACTCGTGATCAACGCGGGAAAAATCGCCACTTTCGACATCACACAGGCCGACACCAATCTGACAGTCTCCGGCGCAACGTCCACCACAACGGGCGCGCTCACCAAAAGCGGCCCGGGCAGTCTCACACTCACAGGATCGCAGAGCTACACCGGCGCGACCAACGTGAACGGCGGCACTTTCTCAATTGGCGGAGGCGGCACTCTGCCTGCACTCGCATCGAGCGGCATCACGCTCGCCAACAACAGCAATGTGACCTTCAACCATTCCGACACCGCCACCTATGGCAAGTCGATCGCCGGAACCGGTTTTTTCACCAAGAGTGGAACAGGCACGCTGACTTTGAACATCGCGCAGGCTTACAGCGGCGACACTTTCATCAGCGGTGGCACGCTTCGGCTCGCGAGCGGTGTGGGCAGTCAGGCATTGGTCCACTACGCGTTTGATTCAGTCAATGGCACCACAGTGCCCAACGCGGGAACGGGCGGCACGACACTCGACGGTGTTCTGCATAACGGCACAATAAGCTCCGGGAAATTTGGCAACGCGATCAGTTTCACACCCACATATATTGACAGGGGATTTGGAGCCTACCCGGGTGACTCCGGAGTCCTGACACAGAACAAGGTAAGTATCGGGAACGCATTCACCCTCTCTGCATGGGTTTCAACAACCGTCACCCCGGTGTGGTATGGCCGCATTATCACGAACGACTATCGCTCATCCGCCTTTCTGGGTTTGAACAAGGACACCGGGCCCAGTTACTCGGTGATCGTTGCGTCTGAACACGGAGGCGGTGCCATCAACACACAGACAGTGGATACCAGCGGGGCGTGGCACCACGTAGTGCAGACATGGGATGGAGCCACCAACACGTTCTACTACGATGGCGTGTTCGCTGGCTCTGCGCCCTACAGCGCAAATTCAACTTTGACAGAAAAATTTGGATTTGGCTGCGACGGCGGCGTCCTTGGGTATATCCCCTACGACGAATCTTGGGACGGCAAGATGGATGAAGCCTTCGTCTACTCCCGTGCTCTGAGCGCCGCTGAAGTGCAGCGCCTTTACACGAATAACGGCGACCTTTCCGATCTGCTTCCGACCACTACGTCCGTAAACATATCCTCCGGCGCGACGCTGGACCTGAACAGCCTGAACCAACGGGTTGTTTCTCTGGCCGGTGTCAGTGGAGCGCGAATCACAAATAACGGGACGCAAGACAGTGTCCTGACGCTCAGCGGTTCTGCCACAGCCACCTTCAGCGGCGTCATCAGTGACGGCACGACGAATAAAATCATTCTGGTGAAGGCTGGCAATGCCACACAAATCCTCGTCGGCACGAGCACCTACACCGGCACGACGACGATCAACGCAGGCACGCTGCAACTGGGCGACGGCGGCACCACCGGCGCGACTTCCAAGGACAGCATCCTTGTCATCAACGGGACCGGCACATTCGCAATCAATCGTTCGAACTCTACTGTGCAAAATTCGGATTTTGGTCTGCTCACCGGCAACGGGACGTTTGTTCAGGCAGGAAACGGCACCACCGTCCTCAGCCTCTCCAACACATTCACTGGAGCGACAGTCGTGAACGCCGGCACACTTGCGGTGAATGGCGGTTCCATTTCCGGCAGCACGACGACGGTGAGCAGCGGCGGCACACTCGCCGGTGACAATGGCACATTGGGCAATGTCACCATCAACAGCGGCGGCACACTTTCTCCTGGAGGTGGCGTTGGCATCGGCGCGCTCACCGTGAACGGCGACATCAACCTGAACGGCTCCTCCATCTTCAGCGTGCAGTTTGATTCGACTGCGATTGCGGTGGACGGGGTCAACCTCAACGGCAATTTGAACATCGCCAGCGGGTCAGTGCTGAACGTCAGTGACATCGGGTCGAATCCGAGCAGCATCTTTGGCGTAACAGCGCCGGTCATCACCTACAGCGGGGCATGGAACGGCGGCACGTTTGCGGGCCTGCCCGACGACAGCTACTTCATGAGCGCAGGGCAGGCATACCAGATTTCATACGACGGAGGTGCCGTCACGCTGACGATGCTCGCCGTCATCCCCGAGCCCGGCGCGGCAGTCTCTCTCCTCGGCGGTCTCGGTCTGCTGCTTGGCGTCCGCCGCCGCAGGGAGTAGCGGGTGTCTTTTTCCTACAGCTTTTCGCGCACGACGGCATTGATCACGGCGACGTGGGCGGCGACGCGGCGTTCGAGGGCGAATTCGCTGGGCGTCTCCGAGGTGAAAGCGTGAGCGGTGTGCTCGAAGTAGAGCCAGATGGCTTCGGGGACTCCGAATTTGGCGAAGAATTTTGGAGTGACGTGGCGGCGGATGAGGCCGTTGCGCGCGGCACGCCCTTCGATGCGCGGGCGCGGGTCGTGGGGGAGGAAGCGTCTGGCGGCGGCGATGAGTTTTTCGCCACATCCGTTGAGTCGAGTGACTTCGTAAAGATACAGCCCCTCTGCGTCGTAATCCTCGTGCAGATTCACACTCGCGGCGAAGCGGCGCTTCCCGACTATGCGGCGGATGGCGGTGACGACGGGGTGGCGGCGATGGAAATTGCGGTTGAGATCGATCCCGGCGGAATCCGTGCGCGTGTTGTGCGTGAGGCCCCATGGATTCAGGCAGGGGAAAATGAGCAACGGCAGCGTGCGCAGACGGGCGGCGTTTTTTTCCGCCCAGACGAGCAGAGCCTCGGTGCCGGCCGGTTCGTCGCCGTGAATTCCGGCGGAGAGGTAAAGGCCGTTGCGCTCGGCGAGTGCGGGCGTCTCGATGTAGAAAAGAGGAAAGCCGTCGGCCTCCGCGAGCGGGAGCAGGCGCAGCCCGGCGCGGCGGGCGAGCGCTTTCCAGCAATGGACGAGATGCGGGTAATGGTGCGGGCTCATGGGCAGATGATGGATTCAGGATGAAGGTGGAAGAGATTTGAGCAGGTGCATCTTTACAAAAGAAAAACAATTTTCCCCGTCCGCACTCATACGGTCTTTACGAAGAGATGCCACGTTCATGCACACAAAGCCATGAGCACGCACACCAACATCATCCGCAACGAAGCCACAGCCATCCGCATCAACGACACCACCGCCGTGCTGGCGTGGCGCGACCATCACGATGAGGCGGCCGCTCATTGGCTGCGCGAAAAATACTATCCGCTGCTGGCGGAACTGGGGGTGCAATTGTTTCGGCATCGCGAGCAGGTGGAGCACGTGGTGCATACGGCGTTTGAGCGGGGGCTGGAGGTTATCGAGCAGGATGAAGTGCTGCCGCCTTTGATGACGCTGTTCACGGGAATGGCGTTCCGTGTTTGCGCGGACATTCAGTGCGAGTCGCTGGCTCAGGCAGCGTAATGCGATGGGGTGAGGAGGGCAGCCGGGGCGTGAAGGTATTTGTGAATTGCGAGGAATTTACAAATTCAATGGTTGATTGGATTCGCTGAATGTTGGAAGCATCGTGCTCCCAAAAACTAGCCATCCTTAGAAACCCACCATACCCCGTATCATATTCCAGTGGCCGCCAACGACGATTACATACTCGAAGCACTCAAAGACACGCTGCTCCTTACCGACGACGTAATCCAGTTTGCTAAGGAAGAAGCCGGGAAAACCAAGGGGCGGAGCACGGTGGATGTGCTCTTGGAGCAAGGTATCGTCACGAGTGAAGATGTGGCCCGCGCAGTGGCCTCGACCGCGGCCATGGACTTCGTCAACCTTGATGATGTGCAGGTGCCCGTGGAGGTCACATCGCTCATAAAGCCCGAGGCGGCGAGGCGCTATCGCGTGGTGCCCATCGCGAAGAGCGACGTCGGCGGCATCGTTGTGGCGGTGGATAATCCGTTGAACTTTGACACGCTGGATTCCATCCAGACGATCCTCAAAACGGATGTGGAATTTGTCTGCACCACACCGGCTTCGATGAGCACGGCGCTGATGAAATACTACGGCACCGTTGAGGATGCAGTGGCCACGATGGAGAACCTCGTCGGCAACATCATCATTGGCGACACTTCGGTGAATGTTGAGGGTGCCGAGGGGGAAAAGGGGGACGCGCCGATCATCAGACTCGTTACCATGATGCTCATCGAGGCTTACAACATGCGGGCTTCGGACATCCACATCGAGCCGCTCGAAAAACGCCTCCGCATCCGCTTCCGCGTGGATGGCATTCTGCTCGAAATGCAGAATCCCCCGAAGAAGCTACAGGCGGCCATCGTCTCGCGTTTGAAGATCATGACGGGCACCATGTCCATCGCCGAAAAGCGGCTCCCGCAGGACGGGCGCATCCAGGTGAAGCTCGGCAAAAAGCAACTCGATCTCCGCGTTTCCACCATCCCCACCACGCACGGCGAATCCGTCGTCATGCGTATCCTCGACAAAACATCGCTTTCGCTCGGCCTCCCGCAGCTCGGTTTCCTCAGCGACGATCAGGAGATCTTCGAGCGGCTCATCACATTGCCCGATGGCATCCTCCTCGTCACCGGCCCCACGGGTTCTGGAAAAACAACCACGCTCTATGCGTGCCTCAATTACATCAACAGGCCCGACAAAAAACTCATCACCGTCGAAGACCCGGTCGAATATCAGATGACCGGCATCAATCAGGTGCAGGTCAATGCCGACGTCGGGATGACCTTCCCCGCCGCGCTGCGCTCGATGCTGCGCCAGGCACCAAACGTGATCATGATCGGGGAAATTCGCGACGCTGAGACTGCGAACATCGCCATCAACGCCTCGCTCACCGGCCACCTCGTCTTTTCCACACTCCACACCAACGACGCCCCCAGCGCCGTCGCACGTCTCGTGGACATCGGCGTGCAACCCTTCCTCGTTTCCTCCGCCGTGCGGGCGATGATGGCGCAGCGCCTCGTGCGAAAAGTCTGCGCCAGTTGCAAACGCCCCTACGATATGAGCGACGGTGAAATGCGGGCGCTCGGCATAGACCCCTCGCAGATTATTGATGCCGCGGTGGTGAGAGGAATCGGCTGCGAGAAATGCAAACAGCTCGGCTACAAAGGCCGCGCCGGAATCTTCGAGATTTTCTGCGTGGACGACGAAGTGCGCCACATGATCAACCACCGCTGCACGACCGTCGAACTGCGCAAGCGCGCCCGTGAAATGGGAATGCGCACACTGCGCGAAGACGGAATCCGCAAAGTGCTTTCGGGGATGACGACGGCGGACGAAGTCATCACGGCCACCATGTCAGACGCGGACTAAACTGGAAACATCATGTCACTTTTCGGACACGGAAAAAGCAGCACGCCCCCGGCACCGGCACCGGCACCGGCGGCACTGCCGTCAATCGTGGCGGGCGTCCGCGGGGTATTTGCGCCGGCGAATGACCTGCTGCGCATCACCGTGGAGTCGGGCGCCTCGGATCTCCATCTTTCAGTGGGTGCGCCGCCGACGCTGCGCATTCATGGAAAGCTGGTCCGAATGGAGACGCGCGCCCTCTTTGCCGAGGACACGGAAAGTATCGCGCGCGAGATCGCGAACAGCGAACAAATCCATCGTTTTGGCAGCGGCGGCAGTGTGGATTTCGCGATCACCCACCAGGGGCAGAATCGTTTTCGCGTCAGCCTCTACCGACAGAAGGGCACAACTGCGATGGCGATGAGACTATTGCCAAGCCGGATGCTTTCGTTCGCGGAAATCGGGATGCCGACGTTCGTGGAACAGTTGATTCGCATGCCGCGCGGTCTGGTTCTGGTGACGGGACCGACGGGCTCCGGAAAAACCACGACGCTCGCCGCGATGCTGCACGCGATCAATTCGCAGATCGGTGCGCACATCGTCACTATCGAAGATCCCATCGAATACATCCACGAACACAAACTCGGAATGGTGCATCAACGCGAAATTGGGACGGACGTTCCCGGATTCGCCGAAGGATTGCGACGCGCGCTGCGGCAGGATCCCGATGTGATTTTCGTTGGTGAAATGCGTGATCTTGAAACGATGGAGACAGCCATCAGCGCGGCGGAGACCGGGCATCTCGTCTTCTCAACACTGCATACGACTGGTGCAGGACGGACTGTGGATCGCATCGTGGATTCCTTTCCGTCGCACCAGCAGGAGCAAATCCGTGTGCAGCTCTCGGCAAACCTCAAGGGTGTGATTTCGCAACTACTCATCCCCCGCATAGACAGGCCGGGACGCATCGCAGTCTTCGAGGTGATGACAAGCACGCACGCAATTGGCGCACTCATCCGTGACAACAAGACCTTTCGCATCGCAACTGAGATCCAGACTGGTGCAAAACACGGGATGCTCACCATTGAGCAATCACTCGTAGATCTCCATCTGGGCGGCGTCATCGCCCGTGAAGAGGTCTTTGCCAAAGCCCAGGACCCCGAACTTGCCACACAACTTCTCGCAGGCCGTGAACCCCGTCGCTGATTTTTTCCCATGAATGTAAAACAAACCCTGAACCTTTTCGTAGATGCCGGCCTCGTGGATAGCGGTGCCAATGACGACATTCTCCAGGAAGTTGCCAGCACTGGAAAAAGCCTCTGCGACGTGCTCGTGGACTATCAGGTCTGCGACGAAGCGGGCTTCTACCAGGTCATCGCAGACGCCATCGGCGCAGAGTATGTGGATTTGCGGAAATTCGATCCACCGCAGGAGATCATCAAGCTGTTGCCCGCGGGGCTTGCGCAACTTCATCAGGCGTTTCCACTCGGCTATGACGATCACATGCTGACGGTTGCCCTGTGCGATCCGCTGAACCAGCAAACACTCGAAGACCTTCGTTTTTCCATCGGCAAGGACATCCAGGCAGTGGTCGCGCCGATTTATCAAATCGAGGATCTGATCAAAAAATTCTACGGCTCCGACGCAGCATCCCTCGACAGCATCCTCGAAGAACTGGGCGGTGGCATTTCATTCGATAGGGAGAGCGGCGACTTGGATGTTAAGGAACTCGAAAGCGAAGCGAACGCAGCGCCGATTATTCGATACGTGGACCTCGTGCTTGCGCAGGCCATCCAGGATCGCGCGAGCGACATTCATTTTGAGCCGTTCGAGACGGAGTTCAAAATCCGCTACCGCGTGGACGGCGCGCTCTACGAAATGGCGCCGCCGCCTCGTCACCTTGCCAACCCGGTCATCTCGCGCGTAAAGGTGATGAGCAATTTGAACATCGCCGAGCGCCGCATCCCGCAGGACGGACGTATTCAAAAGATCATCGCAGGCCGCCCGGTGGATTTGCGCGTGAGCACGCTGCCCACGCAGTTTGGCGAATCCGTCGTGCTCCGCGTGCTGGATCGCACCACGGTGCAATTGGATTTGGAATCCCTCGGGATGCCGGACGACATCTACAACTATCTGCTTCACACCATCGAAAAACCCAACGGCATCTTCATTGTCACAGGGCCGACGGGATCGGGAAAAACGACGACGCTTTACGCCTGCCTCAACAAGATCAACACCGTAGATTCCAAGGTCCTCACCTGCGAAGATCCGGTTGAATACGACATCGAGGGCATCATCCAGGTGCCCATCAACGACAACATCGATCTGACTTTCGCGCGCGTCCTCCGCGCATTCCTCCGTCAGGATCCCGACCGCATTATGGTCGGTGAAACGCGCGACAAGGAAACCGCGCAAATCGCCATCCAGGCTTCGCTCACGGGCCACTTGGTATTCACCACACTGCACACGAACGACGCACCGGGTGCCATCACGCGACTCATTGACATGGGCGTGGAGCCTTTCCTGATTTCCGCCTCGCTCGAAGGCGTGCTCGGGCAGCGGCTCATCCGAAAAATTTGCACGCAGTGCAAAATGACCTACGAGCCAAGCGAAAGCATCCTCGCGCAACTCGGGCTCACGCCGCAGGAGATCGGCGACAAGAATTTCTTTTTCGGCAGGGGCTGCGACTACTGCAACAACACCGGCTACCGCTCACGCAAGGGCATCTACGAACTTCTCAACATCACCGACCCGCTGCGCGAACTCATCAACCAGCGCGCTCCCTCGGTGGTAATGAAACAAAAGGCCATCGAACTCGGAATGGTCACACTCCGCGACGACGGTCTCCGCACCATCTACGAAGGCCTGACGACCATCGAAGAAGTGCTGAAATACACGTAGGCATACTGAAGCCTTTGCGTTCCCGTTTTACTGCGCGGCTTTCGCGCGTGCGATTGCGGCCATCATGCCCATGGCTTTGTTCACGGTCTCGTTGTATTCGCCTTTGGGTGTGCTGTCGGCCACGACGCCCGCGCCCGCTTGCACGTAGGCTTTTCCGTCTTTCAAAACGACAGTCCGCAGTGCGATGCAGGAGTCGCTGTTTCCATCGAAGCCGAAGTAACCGACGGCCCCCGCATACACGCCGCGTTTGCTTTTCTCGAACTCGGCGATGATCTGCATGGCGCGCACCTTCGGCGATCCGCTCACCGTGCCTGCGGGGAAAGTTGCGCGCATCACGTCGTAGGCGGTGCGGTCGGGACGAAGGCGGCCCTCGACGTTGCTGACGATGTGCATGACGTGCGAGTAGCGCTCGATAATCATGAAGTCGTTCACGCGCACGCTGGCGTATTCACTCGCACGGCCAACGTCGTTGCGCGCGAGATCCACGAGCATGAGGTGCTCGGCGCGTTCCTTTGGATCGGCGAGAAGGTCGGCGGCGTTGGCGTCGTCCTCCGCCGGGGTGGCACCGCGTTTGCGAGTGCCGGCGATGGGACGGATTTCGATTTTTCCATTCACCGCGCGCACGTGAACCTCCGGGGAACTGCCGACGAGCGAGAAGCGCCCGGCGAAATTCATGCAGAACATATAGGGCGACGGATTCACAAAACGCAGGGCGCGGTAGAGCGTGAGCGGGTCGCCGATGTAGTCCGTCTCGAAGCGCTGCGAGGGCACGAATTGAAACACGTCGCCAGCGCGGATGTATTCCTGCCCGCGCGTCACCATGCCCATGTATTCTTCGCGCGTGGTGTTGCTCGTTGCACTGGCCGGGGCGGGCGGGGGAGTGATGGCAAAAGGCGCGAGCTGTGCCGGCGTGGCGAGACGCGCCGCGATGTCAGAAATCGTTTTGGTTGCGCGCGCATACGCAGCGTCTGCGTCTGCGTCGCCTTCGATGAAGGCATTCGCGACGATGCGCAGGCGTCGTGTGCGGTGGTCGAAAATGAGGACGTTCTCTGCGAGCACGAACAAACTTTCCGGCAGGCCGAGTTCGTCCTTCGTCGCTGCGGGAACGGTTGGCTCGAAAAAGCGCACCATATCGTAGCCGAGGAAACCGACTGCACCGCCTGCAAAACGCGCACGCAATTCGGCAGGCTCGTCCGGCAGCGGCACGTAGCGGTAGCGGGACATCAATTCTTCGAGATCGGCGAGCGGGTCTCGTTGCGTCTGGAAAGTGCGCGTCGCTCCATTTTCCGTCACGCGCACCGTGCGGCCATTGCTCTCCATCACGAGCCGCGGCCCCACAATCACGAAGGAATAGCGTCCGGTCTGCTCGCTCTTTTCCACGCTCTCGAAAAGAAACGTGTAGCCGCCGTCGTCGAGCTTCGCAAAGGCCCCGACTGGCGTCTCGGCGTCGGCGATCAGTTCGGTGAAAACCGGGACAAGATTTCCCTGCTTGGCGAGTTCGCGGAACTCTGCGGGCGTTGGTGTGAATTGTGAAATCATACGTCAGTTGCCGTAGGCTTTTGCCGGGTCGAAGAGCGGTTGCTCCTCGATGGGCTGCGGCAGGCCGTGCGAATCGAGTTCCTGAAAAAAGCACGACTCGTAGCCCGTGTGGCAGGCACCGCCGTTTTGTTCCACTTCAAAGAGCAGCGTGTCCTTATCGCAATCCACGCACCACCGCACGACGCGCTGGGTGTTTCCGCTCGTCTCGCCCTTGAGCCAGTATTTTTGCCGCGACCGGCTGAAATAAACCATCATCCCTTTTTCGAGCGTCATGTGGATGCTTGCTTCGTTCATCCACGCCATCATCAGCACGCGCTTGCTTTTTGCGTCCTGAACGATGGCCGGGATGAGTCCGTCGGCGTTGTATTTGAATTGGCTGATCATTGAGTGTAAAAATTAAATAGCCCGAGGATTCGCAGTTGAATCTTCGGGCCGGAAAAGGCGACGCACAGTGGCGACGACCGCACCGCTTTTGCGGAGCAGACCCGTCATAGGTGCCACCAATCCCAGTAAGTCGTCATATGTGCGCGGAGATACGCAGCACGAGTGCGCGGGGCAAACGAAATATTTTGTGTTTTAAAGGAGTCATAGAGACAAAGGAGGCACGCTTTTGGCTATATCGTTCGTGACTTAAGCCCATGACCGCCGCAGCAATTCAAACCCAGCCCGTTTCGACGGAGGAGCAGGAGCAAATCCGCCAGACCATCGAGATGTTCGAGGTGATTACGCAGGCCAATCCGCATGATACGCAGAGCTTGGAAATATTAAAGGAGGCCTACGGGCGTATCGGGCAGCAGACGGAATCGCTGGCGGTCTCACGCCGCCTTGCGGATACCTACATGGAACTCGCGCAGTATTCCTCTGCGCTGCTGGAATACGAAGCCATTCTACAAAAGGAACCCGATGACGCGGAGATTATCGCCGCGCTTGGCGAAGTGGAGGCTCGTCTTCAGACTACGCAGCAGGGTCAGGCAGGCTCGGGCAACGCAAGTATCGCCCTCGATTTCAGAGCTGTCGTCCAGGAAGGCGGCAGCCTCATGGCTACCAAGAAGACGCAGGCTACCGAGCGCAGTTCGTTGCCAGGTGCCGGATTGGATAGCGACACAATCGCCGCCCGGTTGGAGGGCGCGGATGACGGGCACGATGTGCTCGTGAGATTTTTGACCCAACACCGCCTCGTGCCCGACGATGTGTTGCTCCAGGCGCTGAGCATTGTGCGGAAAAAGAACAAGGAGCGTGCGCCCGCTTCACCTGCGGCATCGTTGATTGATGAAATCGTGACGCGCGGCTCCGTGAACCCCGATCAATTGATCTGCGGTATTTTGGATCGTTCGAAGTTCGCCTACATCCCATTGGAAAATTACGACGTCGATCGTCAGATCGTGAAGATGCTCCCGGAAAGCCTGACACTCGGGCACCTCATCGTTCCCTTCGATATCCTTTCGCGCACGATGATGATCGCGGTCGCGAATCCCTTCGATGCCGCAGGCAAGGAAGCCGTCCAGCAGCTTCTTGACTACAACATACAATGGCACCTTGCGTCGCCTGCCGCCATCCTTCAGGTGCTCTCTGAAACTTACCGACACTAAGCGACCATGAGCATCAAATCATTTGGCGAACGCATTGCAGATGTCTTGATCGAGGACGGTCTCCTTCTCCCAAGCCAGCTTGATGAAGCGATAACTTTGCAGAAAAAGCAGGGCGGCAGATTGCTGAAAATTCTCACCGATCACAGCTTCGTCACCGAGCAGGACATGGTGATTTCGATGGGGCGCTGTCTCGACACGCCTCCGGTGAACCTCAGCAAAATCCGTGTGCCCGAGCACATCATGGATCTCGTGCCGAAGGAAATGGCGCGCACCTACAAGCTCGCCCCCATGTGCAAACTGGGCAACAAGCTCTTTGTAGCGATGGCCGATCCGCTCAACGTGCTCGCCCTCGACGATCTTCGCCAGCGCACAAAGATGGAGATCATCCCGATGATCACCACCGAGCGCGCTGTCACCGAGGCGCTCTCGGGAGTGGGACAGGCCACGGCGACGATGGATGCGGTGCTGCGCGATGCCGCAGAGGCTGCTGCTGCAACAGCTGAAATCGTGACGGTTAAAAAGGAGGAGATTGACCTCGATAAAATGGCAACCGACAGCGCAGACGCGCCTGTTGTCAAAATCGTCAACCTCATCCTCGTCCAGGCGATTAAGGAAAAGGCGAGCGATATTCACATCGAGCCTTTTGAGAAGGAAATCAAACTCCGCTACCGTGTTGACGGCGCACTCATCGAAGCCAGTTCGCCGCCCAAGGCGCTCCAGCTTCCCATCGCTTCACGCATCAAAATTCTCGCCGGTCTCGACATTGCCGAGCGCCGTCTGCCGCAGGATGGCCGTTTCCGCATTCGTGTCTCAGGCAAGGATGTGGATTTGCGTATCAGCATCCTGCCAACAGTCTATGGCGAGAAGATCGTCATACGTCTGCTCGATAAAGGCGCCCTGAGCGGCAGCATCGAAAACATGGGCCTCGATGAATACACGCTCGGCATATTCAAGAGCGCCATTGATGCGCCGCATGGAATGATCCTGGTCACCGGTCCCACTGGTTCCGGCAAGACGACCACGCTCTACACGATCCTCAGTGAGCTGAATAATCCGATCTACAACATCGTCACCGTCGAAGATCCGGTGGAATATCAGCTTACCGGAATCAATCAGGTTGCGGTGAAGGCCGATGTCGGTCTCGGCTTCGCGGAAGCGCTGCGTTCGATTCTTCGCCAGGATCCCGACATCGTGATGATCGGTGAAATTCGTGATAACGAAACCGCCGACATTGCGGTAAAGGCCGCGCTTACTGGTCACCAAGTTCTTTCCACGCTCCACACGAACGACGCCGCCGGAGCCATCGCGCGTCTCGACGACATGGGCATCGAGCCATTTCTCATCAGCTCATCCGTCATCCTCACTTGCGCACAGCGTCTCGTGCGTCGCGTATGCCCGAACTGCCGCGAAGAATTTGCACCCGAGCCGGAAATCCTCACGAAGCTCAACGTCGAAGACGACGGCACAGTCTTCTATCGCGGTGCTGGATGCTCGCGCTGCAAAGGGCGCGGTTACGTCGGACGTGCTGCAATCCTTGAAGTGCTTCCAGTCAGCGAATCGGTGCGTCGCCTCATTATCAAACGCGCGAGCGCTGCGGTGATTAAAAACCAGGCCATCAGTGAAGGAATGAAAACATTGCGCATGGTCGGCATAGACAAGGCGCGCGAGGGCGTCACCACACTCGAGGAAGTGTTGCGGGTCACATCTGAGGATCATTAAGCACGCGGCTTGTGCAGTCCGCCCCCATGCGTGATAGCATGCGTGAATGAGCTACTTTTCAGCTTTGTTTGCCCAACGTGAACCGACGCCAGTTCGTCGCATCACGATGGACGCATTATCTCGCGCACTTGGAAGAAAAAGCGAATGTGCCCCTGTGCAGCTTGATGCTCCGCCCGCGAAAAAGAGCGAAAGTAGCACCCGGAGGGAACTGACGGGAGCATCGTTGCAATTGAGGGGGGATCCCGATGTGCCATTTCTCGCAACGCTGGCACCGGCCACTCTTGGCGGCAGCACATCATCCTCGAAGCCGCAACTCTGCCTCGCACCGTTGTATGAAATACAGCCGTTTGCATCGTGGAATGCGTTCATTCCTTTCGGCCTCGTTCTCGCATAGTATGCCCGCATTTGATTACGCCGCCAGCGAAGTCCTTTTTCGTTTTATCGTCACCGGCCCCGGCGATGCGGGAAAGGCCACGGTGCTCCGGCAGTTGCACGCCGGAGTGGAGTCTTCGCAACGTGGTGAATTGTGTGTCCGTCCGATTGGGGATGACAAGATCGTGCGCTTCGATTTCACGCCCGTTGATATCATCCAAAAAGACAAATATCGCCCGCGTGCGGAATTTCTCACGTTGAGCGGACGCAGCGCGGATCGGGCACATTGGGCGCGTCTGTTTGCCGCAGTGGATGCGGTTCTGTTTGTTGCCGACAGCCGCCCGGAAAAAATGGAGGGCAATCGTGCGTTTCTCGAAGAGGTTGCAGCGCAGCCATCGCTCGCCGAGGTGCCCGTTGTTTTTCTTTACAACAAGCGCGACGTGCCCGCGGCTCTCGCGGTCGCTGAGATGGATCGCCTGCTGAACCCCGCCGGCGCGCCGGCATTTCAGACAACAGCCACGACGGGCGAAGGTCTCGCCCACGCGCTCGCGGCGCTTTGCGCACTCGCACTCACGTAGCATGGCTTTCACCCTCGTCACCGTCGCGTCCGGCGCGCGCAGCCTGCGTTCGCTGGAGCATGGAGAAACATTTCACCCGGTGGTCGGGCCGATGATCGAAGCGCACGGGCTGCATGTCGCCCAATCACGTCTAGTCGAACGTGCGCAGGAAATGAGCGGGCCGTTTGTGATTTGGGATGTCGGTCTCGGTGCCGCTGCAAATGCGGTCGCGGTGCTCGATGCATTTCGTGGAGTGGCGGCACGCGTCGAGTTGCACAGTTTCGATTGCACACTTGAGCCGCTTGTCTTTGCCCGCGAGCACGCGGCGGAACTCAACTACCTCATGCCGTGGCTCCCTCAGCTTGATGCGTTGCTTTCATCGGGCACTGCGGAAGCCGGCTCTGTGCGCTGGTATTTTCACCAAGGGGACTTCCGTGAAATTCCAACTGCGCCCGCGCCGCACGCGATTCTCTACGATCCATATTCACCAGCCGCGAATCCCGGTTTGTGGACGCTCCAACACTTCACGCGGCTGCGCAAAGTGCTGACCGAGCCTTGCACGCTCACGAACTACAGCCGCTCGACGGCGGTGCGTGTGACGCTCGCGCTCGCCGGGTTTTTTGTCGGACGTGGTTCCGCGACTGGTGAGAAAGACCAGACCACCATCGCAGCGACACATCGTGAGTTGCTCGTTGCACCGCTGGATGCTGCGTGGCTCGGGCGCGTCCGGCGTTCGACGCGCGGTGCAGCCTTGCGTGAAAGTGTCGGGCCGGGGCCGAT
The DNA here is from genome assembly GCA_903929475.1 of uncultured Spartobacteria bacterium. Lineage (GTDB taxonomy): Bacteria > Verrucomicrobiota > Verrucomicrobiia > Chthoniobacterales > Chthoniobacteraceae > SXWH01. The sequence goes on along the minus strand of CAIYUV010000189.1, from coordinate 2,956 downwards.
TTCCGAGGAGGATTTCCGCGCGTTGAGCGGCGGGATTTTATTTCAGTAGATCGAGCACGTTGGGCACGAGCGGCAAGTTGGGAGTGAATTTTTTGACGGTGTCCACTGCGTCATCAATGCCCTTCTTCGTCGTTTCCAAAGCACCGCCCGCTGCCTCGGCGACTTTGTCCAGCACTGCATTGCCGGCGGCAATCGCCAGACGCTCGCTGAGGTCTTCGTGCCATTTATCCGTCGTGCCGGTGATGCGCAGCGTCGTCCACGCGTAGCCGTCCTTCATCGTGTTGAAAACTTTCTCCTGCGCGCCGGGCAGCCATTGCAGCGGGCCGGGCGTCACTCCGATTGCAAACGTCCCGTCAATCACCTTGCCTCGAACAGTGAATGAACCGCGCACCGCGAGCAGTTGCTTGGCTTCGAGCACGAGGTTCGTCACCTGCCAGCCTTGCGCATCGTAGCGCACGTCGCCGCTCGCCTGGCTGAGTTCGATGCGGCGAAATTGCTCCGTCTTCAAAAAATTCGCGATGGTGTTGAGGATCGGAAGCGCCTCAATCACGCCATTGTCGAGGCGCACCTTGCCCTTCACCACCGGCAGGGCATTGCTGGTTCCGAGTTCCTTTCCGAAGTTCAATTCACCTGCGAGATTTCCATGCAGGCGCGCCCGCCAGTCCTCCGGCAGCAGCGGCGTTACATTGATGCGGCTGAATTTGAAAAGGAGATCCGCGCGCTTGTCGGTGACGATTTCTCCGCTCGCTGTGATCTCGCCGCCCTCCTGTCGCAGCTTCGCCTCCTGCACGAAAAGCGACGGCTCTTTATAGACTACACGGGCCGAATCGAGTTCGAGCGCAGGCAGGCCGAGTTGGGTGAGTTTTCCTCCGTGCCCTTCGACTTTCCAACCGCCCTCCACTTTCTCCGCGTTGACGCTCGTGCCTGCGAGACCACCGCCGGGCCAGTCAACTCGCACATCGCGGATGGTGAGATTGCTCAAATCCGTGGCGCGTTCTTTCTCCAAATACGGGGGCAGCGAGAGGTCAATGCGATCCTTGTAACATTCGATGGAGAGGCGCTGCACCTCGACGTTTTCGATGCGAAAGCGGCGCTCGCCGAAAATCACGCGCAGTATGAACGGCAGCGAAATGTCGCCGCGAATATTCTCCACCTTCACCGAGGAGAAGCCGGCCTCCGAAGTGCCGGACGCATTGAACCCATCGCTAAAAAACTGCGGCCCTTGAAAACGCACCGGTGCAATCTCCACCTTCGCGCGCATTTTGATCGAAGCCTTTTCCTCAAGCTGCTGCCGGAATGCGGGGCTGCGGAGATAAGAGTTCAGCCACGATTGAGCGATCAACGTGGCGGCAATAAACAGCACGACGAGCGAGCCGAGTGTCCATGCCAGGATTTTCGGCCAGCGTTTGGATTGCGTTGCGTTGCGACGGGACATGGGAATGACGGATGAGGAATATCGAATAACGCATGAATGTCGAATGACGAATAGGCATGATTCGTCATTCGACATCCGGCATTTTTCCGCACAGAACGAACCCGAAACCCATCCACCGTCGTGCTCGCACTCAAAGACATCACACTCGCCATCGGCAAAAGCCCGGATGAGCAATTGCTCCTCAATCAAGTTTCCCTGCTTGTCCCGCGCGGACACTTCGCGGCGATCATCGGGCCGTCGGGCTGCGGAAAGAGCACGTTGCTCAAAGTCATCGCGGGGATTCGCGAACACACGGACGGCGGCGTTCATTGGGAAGGGCGCGACCTTTCCGTCGAGGGAGACATGGACCCGCATGAGATCGGCTACGTGCCGCAATTCAGCATTGCGCATGAACTGCTGAACGTGGACGAGTGCATCGAGGGCACGCTGCGTCTGCGCGTGCAGGGGCTGGGCGGGGAGGAATTGGATGAACGCATCGAAAAAGTTCTCAAGAGCGTCGGGCTAAATGAGATTCCCGACCGCCGTGTGTCGCTGCTTTCCGGCGGGCAGAAGCGCCGTCTTGCGATGGCGATGGAGATGGCGAGTTCGCCGCATCTACTGCTTTGCGACGAGGTGACGAGCGGCCTCGACCCGAAGAGCGAGGACGAGATCGTCACGCTCATGCACGCCCTTTCGCGCAAGGACGACCGAATCGTGCTCAGCGTCACGCATAGCCTCCAGCACGTCGCGCTCTACGACAGCGTCATCGTGCTTTATCAGGGCCAACTCGCCTACCACGGCTCGCCTGCGCTGCTCGTTCATTACTTCGGCATCACGCGCCCCGAGGAACTCTATCCGCGCCTTGCGCAGCGTCGCGCGAAGGACTGGCACGACTCGTGGCTGAAATACCGCGACGCCTACTACGAGCAGAGCAAGCTGCCCGACATCACCGCCGAGATCAAAAAGCCCGAGAAAGAAAAAGCGGTGGAGCAGGAAAGCGAAGCCGCCGGTGCGCCCGAGGTGAGCGAGGAGGATGAAGTCGAGCGTCTCCGCGCCATCGTGGAGGGACGGAAACCGAAGGACGAAAAGCCCGTTGAAAAAAAGAAACCCGCCGAGGCTCCGCTCTCCACGCATCCCCCGACGCCGGGCGTGTTCGCGCAATTCGCCGTCCTCCTCGCACGCCGGTGGAAACTATTCTTCCGCGACAAGGGTCAGTTGATTCTCCAACTCGCGCTACTCTTCGGCTTCCCGTGTCTCGTCGTGATCTTCGCACTCGATGGACTGCCCGACGTAAAACGGCTCGGAGACAGCGGTGTCGGCACCCTCTTTGAGCGGATGAAGCAGGAGTCCGAGGTCTTCAAGAGCATCTCGAAAACCGGCGGCCTCGTCTCGGGGCTGATCATGTTCCAAGTCATCCTGCTCGCGCTCATGGGCTCGAATAACGCCGCGCGCGAAATCGCCGGCGAGCGCTCGCTGTTTGAAAAGGAAAAATTCGCCGGACTCAGCCCGCTTGCCTACGTGGGGAGCAAGGTCGTCTTCCTC
>CAIYUV010000188.1 GCA_903929475.1 uncultured Spartobacteria bacterium | reverse complement strand
CGCGCCCTTTTTTTACCAAATATGATCACGACACGCCTCACACTCGCCGCCCTCGCAGGGCTTTCACTCACCGCCATCGCCGGTTCTCCGCAAGGAGGACAGATGGACTACGGACGTTTCCTCAGCGCGTCGTGGGACAACGTGCAGGGCAAAAACACGCTGAATGGCCAGGGCTGCACGGCGAACAAGGGCATCGCGATCAAACTCGGCAACAACGAAGGTGCGATGCTTTTTGATACCGACCTTTGCCGTTGGGCGGGCGGCTGGACGGGCGGATATGTGACTTACAAAGGCGTGGTGTTCACCGGCGCGCACGGGCCGAATCCGGGTCCGGCGAAGGACGCGAATCTGCTCTTTGAAACGAACCCGACTCCGACATGGAGCAAGGGCGGAGCGTTTGCCGACCCGCGCAAATTGCCGAGCGGCCCCGGTGCCGCGAAGGTGCCTTTCGGTCCGCTGCCGAAGGACTGGGTGAAATATCACGGGCTGTTCCTGAGCGGCGACAATGTGGTGATCGCCTACTCGGTCGGCACGGCGTCGTTACTGGAGATGCCTGCGATGGAGAAAGTGAACGACGTGACGGTGCTCACGCGCACGACGAATGTGCTGACTGCGGGCGCTGCGAGCGGTGAGATTTTGTGGGCAGGCGATGGTCAGATGGAGGAGAAGGATGGCGTGCTCGTCGCGACACAGGGTGACAATCGCACAGTCATCGCGGGCATCGGTCTGCCAGCGGGTGCGAAGATTAAAGTCGCGGACAAAACAGCGGTGCTCGAACTGCCGGCTTTCACGGCAGATGCGGCGTTCAAGGTTGCTTACGCGAAAGGGGCGTCTGCGGATGAGGCGAAACTGATCGCAGCGGCGAAGGGCGCGGCAAAAGCCGGCGACCTGCGCGCTTTCACCAAGGGCGGCGCACCGCACTGGCCCGAGGAAATGAAGACAAACATGACTGCGGGCACGTCGGGCGAAAAAGATTCCTACGTCGTGGACACGATCGGAGTGCCTTTTGAAAATCCCTACAAAGCATGGATGCGCACGGGCGGCTTCGACTTCTTCAAAGACGGACGCATCGCGGTGAGCACATGGAGCGGCGACGTGTGGATCGTCAGCGGTGTGAACAAGGATTTCAGCGGACAAGTGACATGGAAGCGCTATGCGACAGGAATTTTCCACGCGCTCGGTCTGCGCATCGTGAATGATGAGATCTACGTCCTCGGTCGCGACCAGATCACCAAGCTGCACGATTTGAACAACGACGGTGAAGCGGACCAATACGAGTGCTTCAACAACGACGTGCAGGTTACTCCCGGCTTCCACGAGTTCACCTTCGATTTGCAGACCGATAGCAAAGGCAATTTCTATTTCGCCAAAGGCGGCCCGGTGAATCCCGGCGGTCGTGGCTGGGGCCCGCTCAGCGACCACAACGGTTGCATTTTCAAAGTCAGCCCCGATGGTCAGAAGTTTGAGATTTTCGCCACAGGCGTCCGCGCTCCGAACGGCATGGGCGTCGGCCCCGGCGACATGGTGACCACCGGCGACAACGAAGGAACGTGGGTGCCCATGTGCTACGTGCATATCGTGAAGCCCAATGACTTCATCAGCGTCCCCGACCTCGCACACCGCGAGCAGGTCCCGACCGATTACGGACGCCACATTTGTTTTATCACCAAAGATTGGGACAACTCCGGCGGCGGCCAGACTTGGGTGCCAAACGACAACTGGGGAATGCCCAAGGGCACGATGCTTCACACCAGCTACGGCACATGCGGATTGTTTCGAGTAGTCTATGAAGACGTGGGCGGCACTCCGCAGGGCGGACTCGTGCGTTTCCCACTGCGCTTCGACAGCGGCATCATGCGCCCGCGCTTCAGCCCGATTGACGGCCAGCTCTATGTTGTCGGCCTCAAAGGCTGGCAGACGAGTGCCGCTAAGGACGGCGCACTCCAGCGCGTGCGCTACACCGGCAAGCCCAACAACCAGCCCGCCGAACTCCACGTGCGCGCCGACGGCATCGAACTCGCATTTCCCTACGCACTCGATTCCGCCACCGCCAGCGACGCTGCCAACTACGCCATCAGCCAGTGGAACTACAAATGGACTTCCAACTACGGAAGCGACCATTACCACGTGAAAGACGGCGGCAAGGGCCACGACAGCGTCGCCATCAAGAGCGTGAAACTCAGCGCCGACAAAAAGCGGGTCTTCATCGAAACAGAGGCTCTCGTTCCAGTCATGCAGATGGAGATCAAATTGAAGATCAACAGCGAGAACGGAGCGCCGATTCCGGATCGCATCCTCAATACGATCAACGTCGTCCCAAGCGGCAAAACCGCATCCAACTAGTGCGGCTCCAGCAGGGCCAAATCTGGCAGCAGGGAGAAATCTCCCTTCGCATCGTCCATCTCGAACGACTCAAGGTGGAATACAAAGCCGTGACGAACCTTCACACCAACGAAGGCACCCATCACAAGGCCACCAAGAAGGAATTCTGCCGGCTGATCAAAGGAGCCACGCTTTTGCCGTAGGATACTTGGGATTTTGAGAGGTGCCTTCGTCAGGATGCCAATTCCGTCATGTAGTGTTTTTTGACAGAAGGAGCTAAGTGTTTAGTTTGGATGGCATCTAATCCTCTGCGCTTTGTCTTCTCTACTTCCACGAATCTACATTTTCCTTTTCGCAGCATGTTCATTCATGGCGCATGGAGATGAGTTTGCGAATGTGACTGGCACATTCGGCGTAACGACGCGCCTGATTGGAACACACCAATCAACGACGCTCAATCCCGACGGCACCAGTATTAATTTCTGGCAGCCTTCATTTGAGGGGGCACCCGCCACGAGTGTGTGGCTTTCCAATCCGCACATGGCGCAGGCGGATGCCTACGGGAATATTTACATCGCGGACAAGGCGAGTCACACGGTTTTAAAAATTACGCCGGATGGGAATATCCACACGTTTGCCGGGATGCACGTGGCGGGTTTCAATGGCGACGGGCCTGCGCAGGCGACATCGCTTTATTTAAACAACACGAACGGGCTTTTCGTATTTCCGAACGGAACGGTCTATCTGCTCGATCCCGGAAATCGTCGCATCCGTCGCGTGGGCACGGATGGAGTGATGACTACAATCGTAATTGATCCGGAGCCGAACTGGTATCCATCGGGCCGCGCGCTGTGGGTGAGCCCGGATGAGCAACTGATTTATTACACGAATGAATTTGCGCCGGTGCCGCCGAGCATCATCGCGGATGGCGCTGTAGTGAAGAAATGGACGCCGCAAGGAGGCATCGAGGTGATTTGCAGTAAGTCAGTTGGCTTCAGAAATCCGGGAAATCTGGCGGTGAATCCCGTGGATGGAAAACTTTACGTTTGCGACCGTGCCGAGGAAGACGCAACGAAGCTGGAGATAGGTTTGTGGCGTATTGACGGTGTGGACCAACGCACGCGGATGACCGGCAATTTCAACAACAGCCCCGCAGTAGACGGACAGCTTGCGGTCAACAGCTTTATTGACCAGCCGCGAGGTCTGGCCTTTTTTCCGAACGGCGCGTATTTTCTCTGCGGACACAAGGACGGGAACATTTGGTATGTGGATACCGCAGGCGTGATCCACAAATACATCAAGGGGAAAGGATCAGGGGATTCCTATTCGCTGCAGGATAGCGTGCATCCGCCGCTTACAGCATTTAACAACATTAACCAGCCACGCGCTGTGTCGCTCGCACCGAATGGTGACTTACTCGTCGTGTGCAATGACAGCGGTTACGTTTTCAAAGTGAACAACGCGATGACGGGCCATTTGCCGTCGGACTTGAAGCCCACGGCCCTCGGGATTGATGGACTGCACTTAAATTGGAGCGGCCTCTTCGGTCGCGGCTATCGGGTGCAGAGAACGTGGAGCCTGAGCCCCGCGGACTGGCAGCCGATTGGTGCAGCGAGCGGGATGCCTACGGGTGTGCCCTCGACGTTTGTTGATGCGGATGCCGCCGGGCACGTGCAGGGATATTATCGTCTGCTGCCGTCGCTGTAGCTTTTGCACTTGCCAGTGCCGCATCGCGGGGCGAAAGCGCGGTGATGACTTTGTCCGATGTCGTTCTGGAAAAATTGCGACTTGCCGCGTGTGCGGCGAGCGAGAGGGCTTACGCACCTTACAGTGAATTCCATGTGGGTGCGGCGGTGCTGACGGAGTCGGGAGAGATTTTTACGGGGTGTAATGTGGAGAACGCATCCTACGGGTTGACGATTTGTGCGGAGCGCAATGCAGTGTTTCAAGCGGTCGCACAAGGACAGCGGCACTTGCTGGCGTGCGCGATTTATGTGAAAGGCCTCCGGGTTGCGATGCCGTGCGGCGCGTGCAGACAGGTGCTGCGCGAATTTGGCGCGGAGATGGAAGTGCTGTGCTTTAGCGATGCAGCGGAACCGGTGCGTCGCACGCTGGGTGATCTGCTGCCGGAGTCGTTTGGCCCGGAGTCGCTCTAGGTGCCGCGTGTGTTTCCCCAAAGCTGCACATGGAGGCGCGAGCCGAGGCGGTAGCCGCGCTCCTTGCAAATCTCCGCAAGTTCGACGCTGCGGGTGGCAATAGTCCCGGCGTTGATGCCCTCGGGCATGAGGAGGATTTTTTCCGGCGGAATGGGGACGCCGATTTCGCGGAGGAGTATGTCGAGTTCATCCACATCGGCGCGATTGCGCACGACGAACTTGAGCTGAAATGCGTAGCCAGCGATCCATTCGCGAAGCACGGCGGGATTCCAGCGCGTGGCTTCGTGGCGCTCGCGCCATGCGGGATCGTCGGGCGTGGAGTGGGCGAGCTTTGGGCTGAGGGATGCGAGGTCGCACGCTGCACCAGCGGGTGCGATGGAGGCTGCGGTCTCGATGGTGATGTGGCGTCCGTCGGCGCGCAGCGCAGCGAGTAAATCATGGATGCCGCGCGCGACCATCGGCTCGCCGCCGGTGACGACGACGTGCTTCGCGCCGAACGCCCGCACTTTCTCCATGATCTGTGCCTCGGCCATCTCGGTCCCCTCGGGCTTCCACGATGCGTAGGGCGTGTCGCACCAAGTGCAGCGAAGATTACAGCCGGAGGTGCGGATGAATGTGGACGGCATTCCGACGAGTTCGCCCTCGCCTTGGATGGAGTGAAAGATTTCCGAAATGAGCACGCGGGGATGCTTGCTGGAAATGAGCCGCGCGTCGAGCGGTGCGAATTTTAGATTTCGAACCGCAGATAAACGCGGATATTATTTAAATTTCAATGCCTTTGAATCTGCGTTTATCCGCGTTCATCTGCGGTTAAATCGTTGAGTTGCCGAATTTCCTGTTGTGCCCGCGCTGCATTTGCCGAAAGTCCACGGCCTTCGCCCAAATGAACACGCCACAAACTACACGTCACTCTCCGCCGCGTCCCGGTGCGCGTGTCGTCGTGGGCATGAGTGGCGGTGTGGATTCCTCGGTCGCGGCGTATTTACTCAAACAGCAGGGCTACGAGGTCATCGGTGTGACGATGAAGGTCTGGCCGCAGGACTGTATTTCTCGCGCAGAGGACAAATGCTGCGGCCCGCAGGCGATTGCCGATGCGCGCGGCGTGGCTCACGCGATTGGCGTGCCGCATTACGTGGTGGATGAGTCGGTGAATTTCGAGCGCACGGTGATTGATTATTTCACCGAGGAATACAAAGCCGGGCGCACGCCGAACCCGTGCGTGATGTGCAATGAGAAGGTGAAGTTCGGCAACCTGCTCGGAAAGGCGAAGTCCATCGGCGCGGAGTTCATCGCCACGGGTCACTACGCCATCGCCGAGCATCTGCCCGAGCGCACGGTGCTGCGCAAAGGCCGCGATGCCCGCAAGGATCAGTCGTATTTTCTTTTTTCGCTGCGCCAGCCGCAGCTCCAGCGCGTGATTTTGCCGCTCGGCGCGATGGAGAAGCCGGAGATACGAGGCATCGCGCGCCAGCTTGGCCTCAAGACGGCGGACAAGGAGGACAGTCAGGAAATTTGTTTTGTCCCCGGCAACGACTACAAAGCGTTCCTTCGTTCACACATGGGCGAAAAGGAGTTTCATCCCGGCAGATTGCGCGACAAGTGGGGCACGGATCTCGGCGCGCATGAGGGCATCGAGCTTTTCACCATCGGCCAGCGCAAGGGTTTGCCGGGCGGTTCGCCCACACCGCGTTACGTGGTGGATATTGATCCCGAGACGAGCAGCGTGATCGTCGGCGAGGCGGAGGATTTGGTGTGTGACGAATTTACTATTTCAAATTCGACGTGGCATTGCGACGACAGCGCGCCATTTGAGGCGACGGTGAAAATCCGCTATGCTGCGCCCGCAGTTCCCTCGACAATCTTCCCCGGCGAAAAAGGCGAGGCGCGTGTAAAACTCAACACGCCGCAGCGCGCTGTGACGCCAGGTCAGGCGGCTGTCTGCTATCGCGGTGATGAAGTGTTCGGCGGCGGATGGATCGAGCGCCAGAAAGTCGCCGACCGCAAGCCAGTGACCGCCGCACCGATGGGTGAAATCGAAGAGCTCACCGGTCTCGGCGCAGGTTGTGGAGCGAAGAGGTAGCTCGAATTTATGAGCGGCAAGAGCGATTCGATGTGCATTTTGCTCAGCACCTTTCCCGATGAGGAAACAGCGCGGCGCATTGCGAGCACGCTCGTTGAAGAGCGGCACGTGGCTTGTGTGAATCTGCTGCCGGGAGCGACGAGCATTTATCGTTGGGAGGAAAAAGCGGAGAGCACGAAGGAGGTCGTGGCCATTCTCAAAACACGGGAAGCAAGCGCTACCGCTGCGATGGCGCGCATCAAGGAACTGCACCCCTACAAAGTGCCGGAAATAGTTCAGATAGCGGTGAAGGACGCGCACCCTGCCTACCTCACGTGGGTGAATGAAAGTTGCGCTCGCTAAAGCGGCATCACTTTCCACATCAGTCCGGCGGGCTCGATGGTGAGCCACGCGAAACTTGGGGGCGCGCTTTTCGGTCTGCTGATGCAACCGGGATTGAGGAAGCGGACGCCGCCGATTGTTTCATCACGCGGGACGTGCGTGTGGCCGTGGAGGAAAAGGTCGCAGTTGGGTAGAAAAGGCGAGGGGATGTGTTCGAGGTGGATGCGCAGTCCAGCGAGCGTGATGTCGAGCGTCAACGGCCACTCGCGTTCTTCGTCGCAATTACCCCGCACTACGCGCAACGGCGGGCCGAGTTTTTTCAAAGTCGCGATGATGTTTGGCGAGCAGGCATCTCCGAGGTGCCAGATTTCATCGGCGTCGCGGATGCGCTCGCAGAGGGAATCCGGGAGCCGGTCATGCGTGTCGGATAGGACGGCGATTCTCACTCACTGTTCGGGCGGCCCGCTGGGGAGGACTTTGCGCGCGGAGTTTTGAACTTCGTAACTATTTTGAATGACTTCCCGGATGCGGAAAGCGGGGAGCACTTTGTCGGTGAAGTAATCGAGGTTTCCGTCGCGTCCGATGATGGCGATGGCGAAGTCGCCTTTGAGACCATAGGTGTCGGCGGTGGCGGGTCCGTTGTTCACGACAACGATAGGGATGTTGCTCTGCACTTCGCCATCGCCTTCGGAAAATGCGGCGGCAATCACAGTGCCACGGCTGGCGAACTCCTGATAGATCGGTGTGATGGCTTTGATTTGTTTGCGAAACGCTTTCGTCTTGGGTGTCTTCGTCAAAATTAAAATCACCGGCTGGCCGCGATGGGTGCGTAGAGATTTGTTCCCACCAATACCTGAGTAGCTGAAGTCCGGTGCGGGACGCACGACGGGACTTGAGGCGAAGAGGCTGACTGCAAACGCAACCACGCAGAGTGAGGTGATGATGCCGGTGTGTGTCTTCATACTTTCATGATGTCCGCTTCCTTGAGCACCACGGCGTCATCCACTTTCTTGCCGTAGTCGTCGGTGAGTTTTTGCACGTCTTTTTCAAAATTTTTGAGATCGTCCTCGGTGATTGCGCCCTCCTTCTGTGCCTTCTTGAGGTTGTCCATTCCTTCGCGGCGCGCGGAGCGGATGCGCACGCGGGTTTCCTCGGCGATGGTTTTGCAGGTTTTTACCAAATCGCGGCGTCGCTCCTCGCTGAGCGCGGGGATTGGAAGACGGATGATTTTTCCGTCCACTGCGGGGTTGATGCCGATTTTGGATTCCTTGATCGCTTTCTCGATGGCCTGAACGGTCGAGGCGTCGAAGGGATTGATCACCAGCAACCGCGGCTCGGGCGTGGAAATGGCGGCGACTTGCTTGAGTTTCATCGTCGCGCCATAGACTTCCACGTCTATGTTTTCGACAAGTGCAGGCGAGGCTTTGCCGGTGCGGATGGCGGAGAATTCGTGGGTGAGGTAGCTTACGGCTTTCTCCATGCCTTCCTCGGCGTTCATCATGATTTCATCGGGATCGAGTGGCATAAATTATTCGGGTGTTACGAGCGTGCCGACGCTTTTGCCGAGCACGACCTTGGTGAGGTTTTCCGGGGTGAAGAAATCGAAAACGACAATCGGAAGGCGGTTGTCCTGGCACAGGCTAAAGGCCGTGGAGTCCATTACGTTCAATCGCTGCGCGAGTGCCTCGCCGTGGGTGAGGCGGTTGTATTTTGTGGCCTTGGGGTCTTTCATCGGATCAGCGGTGTAGATGCCGTCCACTTTGGTCGCTTTCAAAAGCACCTCGGCTCCGATTTCGTTTGCGCGCAGTGCGGCGGCAGTGTCGGTGGAGAAGAACGGGTTGCCCGTGCCGGCGACGAAAATCACAATACGCCCCTCCTCAAGATGCTTCACAGCGCGGCGCCGGATGAACGGCTCGGCCACGGAGTCCATGCGGATCGCTGTCTGCACGCGTGTCTGGATTCCGAGTTCCTCGATGCCTGCTTGCAACGCGAGGCCGTTGATGACGGTTGCCAGCATTCCCATGTAATCGGCGGTGGTGCGCTCCATGCCACGATGGCTCGCGCTCAGTCCGCGCCAGATGTTTCCACCGCCGATGACGATTCCGATTTCCACACCCATCTGATGCACAGCGTGAATTTCCGCCGCCATGCGATGGACGATTTCCGGAGAGATGGTGTCGTGCAAAGATTTCTCCCGAAGCGCCTCTCCGCTCAATTTTAGCAGGATGCGTTTGTATTTCGGCTTGGAGGTTTTGTTGGGCATCGGCGGTGGAGGAAAGCGAAAGCGATTCGGGAAGGGAAGAGGGAAAGTGAATGGCTGATGACGAATGTGGTGTGACGGAGTGATTGGGTGATTAGTCCATCGCGGTCCATGCAGGCCTTTCCGTAATTGAGCGGAATCACACTTCGAAGCGCGGACTCACCTCTCGCTGCGAAGCGACGAATACCTCCACCGTCTCCGCTGCGACGCCCTCCGTTTCCAGCCGCTTGCGAACAGCGCCACCTGCCAGTTCGGCGGAATTGCAATCGCGGCTCAAATGCCCGAGCACCGTGCGGCGGATGTTTCCGCCAAGCATTCCGGCGACGACCCCGGCTGCCGCATCATTTGAAAGATGCCCGTGTCGCGACATGATGCGCTGTTTGGTCGCCCACGGACGACGCGTGTCATTTTGCAAAAGCTTCTCATCGTGATTCGCCTCGATCACGAGCGTGTGCGCCTGCCTTACTCGCTCGCACGCCAGCTTCGTCGCAAAGCCCAGATCGGTGAGAAAACCGAGCGACGCCATGCCGTAATGCAGCACAAAGCCCACGGGATCCATCGCATCGTGCGGCACACTGAAAGTCTGCACCGCCACATCGCCGATGGAAAAATCGCTGCCCGTCATAAAGACGCGCCAATCCTTCGCGAGACCTGGCGATTGCCTGCGCAGCGCCTCCGCCGTCAGCGCATTGGCATACACCGGGGTTTGAAATTGTTTGCACCAAACATCCAGCCCACCCGCGTGGTCGCTGTGCTCATGCGTGAGTAAAATTCCGTCAATCTCCAGCGGGTTCACTCCGCATGCGGCAAGTCGCTGCCGCATTTGCAAAGTGCTCAGCCCGCCATCGAGGAGCAGTCGTGTTTTCGGCGTCTCGACAAGCGCGCAATTTCCTGCGCTGCCGCTGCCGAGAATCGTCACGTAAAACATCCGCGCACTCTGCCCATCGCGACAGCAAGTGCAAGTGTGCGCTGGCCCACGTCCCGAATATTGTGCGCTATTTTCAATTCCCGATTTTCCGCGCTTGCGCTGCGCGAGAAATCACGCACTCTCCCGCGCCACTTGAGCAAACGGATGGGTGGCAGAGTGGTCGAATGCGCCCGCTTGGAAAGCGTGTTGGGCCTGAACAGCTCACGAGGGTTCGAATCCCTCCCCATCCGCCACTCATTTACTTAAAACTAGGCTGCGGCTTTTTGCCGGAGGACGGCGAGGATTTCGATTCCGGCGGTTTGTGGGAACATATCGAGCGGGGTGACGCTTTCCAAAGTGTAGTGCGGTGCAAGGAGGGCGAGGTCACGGGCCATGGTTGAGGCGTTGCAGGAAACGTAGAGGATGTCGGCAGGCAGGGCAGCGAGGATGGTGCCGATGACGCCGGTGTCGAGGCCGAGCGCGGGCGGATCGAGGAGCAGGGTGGTGCGGGTGAGGTCGTGGCCTGCGAGTGCGGTGCCGAGGTGCAGGGCGACGTCGCCGGTGATGTAGGTTTCGTTTTCCAATGCGACGCGGCGTGCGTAGGTGGTGGCGTGTTTGTTTTCCTCGATGCCGGTGACGTGCGGGTAGTTCGGCGCGAGGGCGTGTGCGAAGAAGCCTGCGCCGCAGTAGGCATCAATGAGGTGGGTGTGGCCGGGCGTGGCTTCGCGCCGGACGAGGGCGAGGAGTTCGGCGGCGACGAGGTCGTTGGTCTGCGAGAAGTAGGTGCCGGTGGTGCCGCCGGTGAGGGTGTAATCGCCGTCGTGGAGCGGGCGCTGACGGATGCCGTGGAGGGCTTCGTTGACGGCGGGCTGTGCGATTTCGCAATGGGTGATGGGGACGAGGGCGTGCGAGCCGTGGGCGTAGAAACCGGCGATGCCGTTTTCGATGTGGACGCGGATGCGGTTGCGGAAGTGATACGGAGCGGGCGAGGGGATGATGGGGCGCATCGGGACGGTGCTGAATTTACCTACGCGGCGGAGGGTCTGTTCGACCTGGCGGTGTTTAATTTCGAGTTGCTGTTCGTAGGCGATGTGCTGGTAGGAACAGCCGCCGCATTTTCCAAAGTAGGCGCAGGGTGGAGCGACGCGATGGGGAGATGGCGTGAGGATTTCGAGGAGCTGGGTTTCGGCGAATTTTTTCTTATCGCGGGTGATGCGGGCGCGGACGACATCGCCGGGCGCGGTGAAGGGGACGAAGAAGACTTTGCCGTCGAGACGGGCGACGCCGTTTCCGCCAAAGGCGATGTCGGTGATGTGAAGAATGAGGTTCATGTGGAAAAGCAAAGAGGCTTCCGCCTGCGGGACGGAAGCCTCTTTGCGAAAGGATCAGTTGTTTTTAGAAGCCGGAGGAGACGCTGTTGTAGTTCTTGCGCGATTCCCATCCCATTTCTGGGACGTATTCAGTGTAGCCGCTGTGAATCCATGGGATATTGGATTTCATCGGCTGGCGGAAAGAGCCGCGGCTTGTCGGGAAGGGAAAGGTGAGGAATTCGTAGATGCCCGCGCCGATGCGGACGATGCTGCGAGTGGTGCCCTTGACGATGCCTGTGCTGAAGGCGGCTGCATTGCCCTCACGCTCGTTGATTTTCATCATGGTATCGGGAAGTTCTCCGATACCGAAGAGTATATTGCTGAGACCACGTCCGAGTTTGGTGGTGGGACCCTGATCGTTCATCGGCGGATCCTGAATGTCGGCAAAGGCCGGACTTGCGATTGCGATGGTTGCCAAGACGAGGAGAAGTTTTTTCATGTGCTGGTGAGAAAACAGATTTCGGGCCGCTTGGCAAATGGGTTTTTAGTTAGAACCGGCTTTTGATCCAGTCCCACCCGTGGTGGAGCATGGTCCAGAGTTGGGAGCCGAAGTATATCCAAAGCCCCAGATAGGCCCACGAGAGGATGCCAAGGATGTAGCCGATGATTACCATGATGCCGTCGCGGCAAAGCATTCCGACGATCAGAAAAATGATGGACAGGGCGGGCGGGCCGTTGGTGAGGGGAATCGGCAGCGGAAGCCCGAGAAAAAATCCGCCGGAGAAAATGGCGAGGCCGATGATGCTGGTGTTGAGCGGGCCTTTGACGAGCCATTTCTGGCGCGGTTTTGTCCATCGTTCGAGGCGCTCCATGAGGCGGGCGATGAAGGGGACTACCTTTTCAAGCGTTGAAAACTGAAGTGTCGTTTTCATTACAAACTGCGGGAGCCATGGTCGCCGGCGAAACATGAACGCCCAGCCGATGAGCGCGATGGCGATGCCAAAGGGGACGGAGAGTCCGGGGATGTTTGGAATTGGGAATGGCGCGGCGAGAAAAAGGACGAGCAACGCCCAGCCGCGCTCTTTGAGATGCGAGGCGATTTGTTCGAGCGACATCGCCTTTCCCTTGGCCGCCGGAAGCAGGCCGCGCAGTTCGGCGCTGATGGGGTCGAGGACTTCCTCGGTTGTCGGTTGCGGTGTCGTTGGTTCGCTCACGTTTTTTCTTCTGCTATGAATCCACAGATTCCGAAATCGCTGGGGTATTTCGTGCAAACCACCACCCGAGCACAAACAGCAGCGCGCCGATTCCCCATGGCAAAAAGTGTGTTGCGGTATGCAGTCTGGCTTCCCCTAGCCAGCGGAGCATACATTCGTCCTTCAGCAAAAGATCCACCGCGACGTGACCGAGCACTGCGCCCCCGAGCCAGACGATCCATCGAAACTTTTTCATCAAAATGCTGAGCAGTTCGCTGCCCCAAATCACGAGCGGGATGGAAAGCGCGAGGCCCAGCGCGATGAGCAACGGACCGTGTGCTACTCCCTTTGCGGCACCGGAGATAGCGAGGATGTTGTCGAGGCTGAGGAAAAGATCCGCCATGATGACTACGAACACAGCCTCCATGAGACTGGTGCCTTCCTTCACTTTGCCGGCTTCTTCCTCGTCAGGGCGGACGAGTTTTATCGCGATGAAAATCAGCGCGAGGCCTCCGACGAACTGGAGATACGGCCAGTCGAGCAATTTTGCCAGCAGCAGCACGAAAACAATCCTCAACAGCACCGCTCCGCCCGCACCGATTATCAGTCCCCACTTTTGCTGCTGCGGCGGAAGCGAGCGCGTGGCCATGGCGATAACGAGTGCGTTATCGCCCGAGAGCATTATATTCAAAAAAACGCTCTGCCCGAAGGCTTTCCAAAATTGTGGATCCGTCAGCGCGCTGAACATTGCGGTAATTCCTACTCGAAATCGTAAATGACCGCGCGCGCACAGTTCGGTTTGAAGATTTTTTCCACGAATTCGATGTGCAGAGGATGCACCTGGTATTCGTCCTGTCCCTGCTTGTTGTCGAAGACGAGATTCAACGCGACCTGGTAGCTTTGCTCCACGACCGAGCGCGGGCTGGTCACCATCCTGCCTACGTGAAAGAAGCGCACGCCGGGGATCGGGCGCAGGTATTTTTCCACACCGGCAAGCAGGATGTCGGCGGAGTTTTCGATTTCGGGTTTGGTCCAAAAGATGACGACGTGGCTGAACATAGGGCGCGGTGCTTATGCAACGTGCGCGTCGCGTGCAAGCATCACCGCTTGAGCTTCGCGAGATTCTCGCTCACCTTGCGGCATGATGAAACGTCTCGCGCATCTCGCACTCGCTCTCGCACTCACATTTGGCGCACACGCCGCCATCCAGCGCGATCCCACCGATCTGCTGATTTCGAGCCGCGAGGCGTTTGAAAAAAAGGACTACGACAAGGCTGCGAAACTCCTCACCGATGCAATCGAGGGAAACCCGAAACTCACGCCCGCCTACATCCTCCGCGGCCTCGCCTACGCAGCAAAGGATCGTCTCGATGACGCGCTCACCGATTTCAGCAAAGCCATCACGCTCACACCCACCGACGAGCGCCCCTTCATGCTGCGCGCCGCAGTTTACCAGCAGAAAAAGGACTACGACAAAGCCGCCGCCGACTACACGCAGGCGCTCAACCGCAGGCCCGATGATGCCGGGTTGATGCTCGATCGCGGCTTGTGCTACGCTGCCGATGAAAAGGAGGACAAAGCCCTCGCGGATTTTGATCACGCCGTGCAGACCGATCCGAAAAACGCACGCGCATGGCAGTTGCGCGGCAGCCTCTATTCGCAAAAGGGCGAAAAGGAAAAGGCGCTCGCCGATTTTAAGGAAGCCATCGCCATTGATGCCAACGATCCTGCGACCTACCTTTTCCGCTCACAGCATTATCTCATCGAAAACGAACCCGAAAAGGGACTCGCCGACCTTGAGGAAGTCATGCGCCGCGCTCCTGATTACAGTGGAGCCGCCAACGACTATGCGTGGACGCTCGCGACCAATCCCAAGGACTCCATTCGCGACGGACACAAGGCTGTCGAGTATGCAAAGAAAGCCTGCCACGGCACCGACTACAAATACGCTCGCTCGCTGGACACACTCGCCGCCGCCCACGCAGAGGCCGGCGAGTGGGACGACGCCGTGAAGTGGCAGACGGAAGCCGCCACGCTCGCCGAGAAATCGCACCCCGAAGACGTGAAAGGCATGAAAGAGCGCCTCACACTTTACAAAGAAAAGAAACCCTTCCGCGAAATCCCCAAGCGCGAGAAAAAGGAAAAGAAGTAAAGCCACTGCGCGCGCTGCGGGATGCGATTTGTCCAAAGACGGCAATCACTCCGCGCTAACGCCCTCGACACCACTCCACTTTTGTAATGCCACGCGTCTATTTAAAAACCTACGGCTGCCAGATGAATGAGCGCGACACCGAGCAAGTCGCACGCGACCTCACCGCGCGCGGCTACCTCCTCGCCGAGAGCGAGCGCGATGCCGACATCATCCTCATCAACACCTGCTCCGTCCGCGACATGGCCGAGCAAAAAGCCCTCGGCAAAATGGGCATGATGAGCCGCCTCCGCCAAAACAAACCCGAGATGCTCTTCGGATTCCTCGGCTGCATGGCGCAAAGCCGCGGCGCGGAACTCGTGCGCGACATGGCCCACGTGGACCTCGTCGTCGGCACCCAGAAATTTCACCGCGTCGCCGATCACGTGGACGTCCTTTGGAAAAAGAAACTCCAACTCCGCGAAAACCTCATGGACGACGCCCGCTTCAGCATCGTGGACGTGGACGAAGAACCCGGCAGCCAGGACACCATTCGCGACCACACCCTCAGCGAGCGCCAAGTCACCGCCTTCGTCAGCATCATGCAAGGGTGCGACATGCACTGCACCTTCTGCATCGTCCCCAGCACACGCGGCAGCGAACGCTCCCGCCCCATCGCCAGCATCGTGGACGAAGTCACCAAGCTCACCGCACAAGGCGTCCGCGAAGTCACCCTCCTCGGCCAAATCGTCAACCAATACGGACGTCACGAATTTCCCAAAGTCGGCGGCCACTCCCCCTTCGTCCAGCTCCTCCGCGCCCTCCACGAAATCCCCGCCCTCCGCCGCATCCGCTTCACCTCCCCGCACCCCATCGGCTTCCGCGCAGACCTCATCGAATGCTACGCCGCGCTCCCCAAATTGATGCCTCACGTCCATCTCCCCCTGCAAAGCGGAAGTGATCCCATCCTCCGCGCCATGCACCGCGGCTACACAGCCGAAAAATTCATCCGCCTCACCGAATCCATCCGCGCCGCCCGCCCCGACGTCGCACTCACCACCGACATCATCTGCGGATTTCCCGGCGAGACCGAAGATGATCACGCCGCCACCCTCGACCTCATCCGCCGCGTCCACTTCGACAACGCATTCATCTTCAAATACAGCCCCCGCCGCGACACCCCCGCCGCCACCATGACCGCGCAGCTCCCCGACGACGTCAAAGAACAGCGCAACAGCGAAGTCCTCGACCTCATCAACACCCAAGCCCGCGAGCGCAGCGAACGCCTCGTCGGCCAGCGCGTAGAAATCCTCTGCGAAGGCCCCAGCAAAACCAACCCCGACCGACTCATGGGCCGTTCCCCCGGCAACAAAATCGTCCTCATCGAAGGCGACACCCGCCACATCGGCGAAATCTTCGACGTCCAAATCGAACGCAGCACCGGCTTCACCCTCTACGGCACCCCCGCCGTGCTGTAACGCAAAGTGGTGGGGAAAAGCCTCGCGCGATTTTCAAATTCACGCTGATACCGATGTTGCTTCGTAGTTGGCACTACGAGTTCGCGCTGAAATGCCCTCGCCAGTCGGTGCGTGGGGAAAGTGATTGTGGCTTGATGTCGCCGAGACGCCGGTCTTCGCCGGCGATGGTTTTGCAAAATGTTTGATAGGCGCTGTTGATGACTTTGAAGCATTCGACCGGGCCAAGTTGTCCGAGTTCGCGGCAGTGTGAGTAGTGCGGGTTCCGACGGAGTTCGTTTTCAAGTCGTGCGGTGAGCGCAGGCGGAGGATCGCCTTCGACGAAAAGCGTGTAGTTCCAGCGTCCTCCGCCATCGGATTCGGGGGCGAGCATTGCGAAGGGGGATGTGAAATTGCACGTTGCGCACGATGCCTCGATGGCGCGTGTGACGAAGGTCTCTGCGAGCTTTTCTCCACACAAATCCGAAACGCTGGCTCCGCGACCAAGGAAACGCAGGGAGGGTGTTGCGGAAACGAAACCGTCCACCTCGACGATGTCGCCGAGTCTGTAGCGCCAGAGTCCGCCCGATGTGGTGACGATGACGGAATAGTTTTCGCCGGGCTTTAGTTCGTGTGCCAGTCGGGTCTTGCCAAACGCATCGCTGAACTCAAAGAAGTGCGACGTGATTGCGATGGGATGGTTGTTTCGAAATGGAATGGAGACGAATGCCTCGGTCGCCAACAGGCCCTTGGATTGAATGGCCACGTCCGGCAGACGCCGTTTTACATCCGCTGTGGCGAGTGCGGCCTGTGCGTCGCCCCAGCAACTCACAACACGCAATCGAGGCCAGAGGGATTGCGGGTGTGCGGGGTTTGCATGGCGCAGTTCATCCGCCCTGCGTGGCTGCGGAGCACTGGCGAAATGGGCGTGCATTTCATGCGGCAGAGCAGCGGCGCGCTGACAGACGCCGTGCTCGACATCGTGGAGCAATTCGTCCCACCACTTTGGCAACGCGTCGAGCAGAAGGGCGAGGAACGAGGGATGCCACACGGAGACGAGCCGCAGTTCCGGTTCGCGCAGCAGACAGAGCAGCGTGAGGTAGCGGGAACATTCTACGTCCGTGACTTTGCGGAGGACGGCAGGCACTGCGAATGTCGCACTGGCCAGACGCTGTTGGATTCCGCTGAGGTATGCGCTGTCGTCATCAAAGCCGACTGGCACTGCGGAAGGCTCGTTGTCGGATGCCGGGATTGCGGGGGAGATGGACCAGTATGCCGGGCCGAATGGCACTTCAGGGTGTTGCCGGATCAAATCCACCATCCACGGAGCTACAGCGGCGGTGATTTCCCTTTGCAGTCCCGTCGTATAGGGGATCAGTTTGCGTCCGGTGGTGGTGCCGCTCGTGGGAACGAGGCGTGTGACCGGATCACAAGTCAGCACTCTTTGCTCGCCTCGCATGACTCGCGTGATCCACGGCTCGATGTCGGCGTAGTCCACGATAGGAACGCGGTCCCGAAATTTGGCGTAGTTACGGATTTTGTCGAAGCCGTGGGCTAACCCGTAGGCGCATTCCGCATTGGCTCTAAGCAGGCGGTTGAGGATGCACTGCTGTGTTTCTGCCGGGTTTTTCAATGCTCTGCGGAAGCGCATCCAAGCTGGCAGATTCGCGGCAAACCATGCGGAGTTTGCAAGTGTCGCGCAGGGTTTCATGCGAGCATTCGTCGTCCGGCGGCGGTGAGATTGTGTTCACTGATTTCGGTGATGCAGACCAGTTCGTCGCCATTGCTATGACCGGGATTGCGGGCGAGAAAAAATGCGACGTGCGCATCCGAGACGCGGCCCTTCGGTATATCCGCAAGTTGACCCCGGAGTTTCTGCGGACGCGGGAAACGAACGATGCCCGTCCTCGCATCGTGCCATTCTCCATAGCGTGCCTTCGCAAGATGATTGAGGAGCCGTTGCACACGCATCGGTGTTGGCACTGCGTGGTGTGGGAAAAAATTTCGCCAAAACACCGACAGAAACCGGTAGGTGCGAAAACCCGACGTGAGCAAAAGCCAGTAGCACGGGCGTTGCGGAGAGGCCGCGCGCAGATGGTTCACGGAGGCAATCCACGTGCGGGCCAGCGCGGAGGAACCCCACGCCTCCGGTGCAACGATGGTGTCTCCGGAGTAGATTGCCGTGAGCGGGCTGCCATCGAGTTCCGCATCGCATACGAGCAGCGTGGAAAAACCCGCGAGCCGCCCCTCGCGGCGAATTTCC
The DNA here is from genome assembly GCA_903929475.1 of uncultured Spartobacteria bacterium. Lineage (GTDB taxonomy): Bacteria > Verrucomicrobiota > Verrucomicrobiia > Chthoniobacterales > Chthoniobacteraceae > SXWH01. Next base: position 5,940 of record CAIYUV010000188.1, on the reverse strand, counting down.
ACAATCCAGTTCTTCTCAGCGAGGTCATGCTCGAACTGTTCGCGCGTTACGCCATCAAAATGGTGAGACAACAGCCCAAACATTTCATCACGCTGCGAAGCGGAAAGTGCGGCGCGTGGCAGCAGGCCATTGATTGGCGGCGGCGGGATTACTGTCATAGCAGGGCAACGTCGGGCAAAAATACCGCGCCTTTCGTGTGGATCTTGAGTGGCGTGAATTCCGGCCAGTCCACACGATACAGGCGGCTGCGCCATGTGCGCGTGGTGTAGCGTTTGCGCAGTGCGGGCAGGCGGGCGTCGTCGGACGGCAAAGCAAGCGTCAGAAACTCGATGCCGGATTGAGATGCGAGAGTGAGGAACGACTCGATGAATTCGGGCAGCCTGTTCTCAGCGTGGCGCGCCATGGCGAGTGGTGAAAGAAAGGCGTGCGCGAGGACGGAATTCACAGGCGGTAGGCGCGGCGTGCCCACAATGCGACCGACAAAATTCAGCAATGGTCGCGCAATGCCGAGGGCACGTGAGTAGCCACGGATAACAGTCTGGCGGAACTGGCGCTGATCCCATAGTGCACCACATCCGACGAGTTGTGCGCCGTCGAATGCCAGCCGGAAGCGACTCAGCGGAAGGTCGTGTTTATCCAGCGAGAGAAGCCGCTCGGCGGTCCACACGGCTGCGAGCTGTTGTTGTGGTGAGTTCAGCAAGTGGATCATGTCGGGGATGTGCGATGGGGTCGCTGTCACGACGCGAAGTCTCACAGCGCGCGGGTTGCGTGGAACGGTGATGAGCAGCGTGTCCAGTTCCGCGAGGAAGCCGTAGTGCGGCAAACCGCGCGTTTCATTTTCAAACAGACGGCGCACACGTCCATTGTCAGCTGCGATGCTTGTGAAATAGAAATCCGCAGGTGCTTCGCGCTGCATGGCGAGCAGATGGCTGTAGCCGTCGCGAAGGATTCCGTAGCGCCCACGCACAGTTGCATCGAGGCGGAGTTCGCCCAGGTAGCCGGTGTTTCGTGCCGCGCCATTCAGCCAGCAATCCCGCTGCGTGCAGCGTCCCATGCCAACGACCTGCGAATTTGCATAGGCCAGCACGGTCTGATCGCTGCCGCCTGCGAGGTTCATGCCACGCGAGTAATCAGGCTCTCGTTCGAAGCTGAGACTAATCGCGCCGTGCATCGGGTTGTCCCGCAGCAGTCGGCGGATCGCCGCTTCATCCGCATCGGTGGCGATGGCGAAGCGCGTGCTCAATTTGCAGTCAGCAACGATCCCTGCCATGATTCGTCTCCGAGCGGATAATAGTCGCGCAGACTCACATCGCCACGGTGCATGGCGTTGATGAGAAAAAAATTCCGCCACATGAAACCGTTCGAGCGGTTCACCGCGTCGAAACCACGACGCGCGATACTTTTCCAAGAATAGAAGCGGCGGCGTGCTCCGAGACAGCCGCTCTGCAATTCCTCCCCGCTCATGCCGTGCGGGACGAATGGAATGCGGTTGTAGCTGTAGCGATCATCCAGCCACCACGCATCGTAGAGGAGGCGGCCCTCGCTCGCGAGGCGGCGGTAGAGCGGTGTGCCTGGGAAAGGCGTGAGGTGGTTGAAGGCGGCGATATACATCGCGTGCTCCTCGGCGAAATCCACCGTTTCGGCGAAACTCGCCTGCGTGTCGCCATCGTAGCCAAAGACAAATGTGCCATAGACGCGAATGTGATGCTTCCGGAGATTTGCGAGCGCCGTGGTGAAGCCGCCTCGTGCGGTGTTGAAGGTCTTGTTCATCGCGGCGAGGTTTTGCGAATTCAGACTCTCGAAGCCGATGAGCACGCCCTGGCAGCCGCTGCGCACAAGCAAATCAAGAAACTCCTCGTCGTGCGCGGCGTTTATGCTCGATTGACCGACCCAGCGGATGCCGAGCGGGATGAGTGCGCGGAAAAATTCCTTCGCCTGTGCGAGGTTCGACGTGATGTTGTCGTCCACGAAAAAGAAGAGTTTCTTGCCCTTCTTGATTGCTGTCAGTTCGGCGATGATTTCATCCGTGGGTCGGCGTGTCTGGGTTTGAGAAAAAACCGTCTGCACCGCGCAGAAGTCGCACTTGAAATGGCAGCCGCGCCCAGCTTCGACAAGGCCGATGGGCAGGTAGCGTTTGCCTTTAAAAATAGAACGGTCAGGGCGCAGTCCTGCGAGTGGAGGACGCGTGGTGGAGCGGTAAAACTTTTCAAGCTTTCCGTGTCGCGCATCGTCCAGCACGCGCGGCCAAAGCTCCTCGGCCTCGCCTGTCACAACCGCCTCGGCATGGCGCGCGACTTCATCGGGGCAGAGGCTTGGGTGAAAGCCGCCCATCACCACGGGCACCCCACGCCGCCTGTATTCACTGGCGATCTGGTAGGCGCGTTTCGCGGTGTAGGTTTCGACGCTCATCGCAACGAGATCCGTCGTCTCGTCGAAGGGGATCTTCTCCATGCGGTCGTCGTAGAATTTCACCTCCACATCGCGTGGAGTGAGACCGGCAAGTGTCGCTGCGGGCAGCGGCTCCATCTGCCACGTGCGGACATAGCCGCGATCATCGCGCCTTCGTCCGATGCATGGATGGATGATCGTGAGCTTCATACGCGCGCAGCCTCGCTCTCAACAGTTGCGAAGTCCTGTGCGGCTGGCGCGCGACCGATGATCCAGTCGCAGTTGTAAAACCGACTGAGATTATGCGCGTAGAAACGGTAGCCGAGATTTGTGCCAAGACGCACCGGCCACGGCGCGGGCGAGCGACGGATGCGGCGAACGATTGAGCGCCAACTATACGCGTGCTTCCACGCGGCCTCGATGCCCGTTTGCAGTTCCTGCACGCTCATGTGACGCGGCTGAAAGACGACGTGCTGCGCGTCGTAAAGTTCCCAATCTTTTGTGAGAATGCGACCCTCTGCTTCGAGCCGTTTGTAGAGCGGAGTGTTGGGAAATGGCGTGACGACGGCAAACCGTGGCAAATCTATCCCCGCTTCCACGGCAAACTCGGCTGTTTTCAAAAATACATCCGGCTTGTCGTCATCCAGACCGAACACGAAGCAGCCCTGCAATGCTATGCCATGTGCGTGCAGCCGCTCGACAACACGCGCGTAGTCCGCAGGAGAGTTGAAGCCCTTGTGATTGTTGCGGAGGTTTGTCTCGGAGATGGATTCGAGGCCCATCAGCAGGCCCTTGCATCCGCTGCGTCCGCAGAGTTCCAGCAGTTCCGGATCGTCGGCGAGCAGCGTTGTCGAGAGACCATACCACTGCAAACGAAGTGGGATCAGCGCCTTAAAAAGCTCCATTGCGTAACCGCGATGGGCGATGAGATTCAAATCCACGAAGATCAATTTTCGGGCGCCGTGCTGGCGGATATCGGCCACGACCTCGGCTACGGGCTTCTGCAATGGCTTCCGTCCCCACGCCGTCGGCACCACACAGAAGTCGCAACTATGCACGCAGCCGCGCGTCGCCTCGAAAACATTGCTCGTGAGAAAGTGTCGCGAAGGCAGCAGGTCGCGTCGGGGGAAGGGCCGCCCGCCGATGTCGAGACCGGGTGACTGACGGTATTCCCCCGCCATTTTTCCCGAACAGAAATCGCGCAGCAATTGCGGCCACGTATCCTCGGCGTAGCCGATTACCAGCGCATCCGCGTGCGGCATTGCATCCTCGGGGATGAGCGTGATGTGCGGCCCGCCGAGCACGACAGCGATACCGCGTGAACGGAAATGATCCGCCAGTTCGTATGCACGCCGCGCTGTGCCGGTGATGACGGTGATGCCGATCAAGTCCGCCTCCAAATCGTGGGGAACATCCGAGATGCCTTCGTCAATCAGCTGCAATTCGGCAGGCACATCCGCAGGCACCAACGAGGCAAGCGTGGTGAGCGTGAGCGGCTGGTAGCGCAGCGATTTCTTCCAAATACCGCCGCTATGCCGGTAAAGCGGTCCCTTTGGAGAAATGAGTGCAATCTTGATCACGGGGCGGAGGTTAAGCTTGAGAACACCCGATGGCATAATCGAAAAAATCCACGGCACCCATTGAATTTTTCAACTATCCACCGTAGCGGCATCAAGGCTATGCCCCTCAACTGTGAATCCATGAAAGCGACAACCGGCACTCCAGAAATTCCAAACCGCCTGAATTTTGCCATCGTAGTGGTTCAGTTGTTCGCCGTTGCCGCCTGCATTGTTGCAGTGTCGCGCATTGGAGGCGGGTGGTGGTTGCTACTGCTCTCGCTGGTCTTCGGGATCGTGATGAACTCCGTCTATTCGATCATCCACGAGGCTGAGCACGCGATGCTGTTTTCCAATCGGCGCTGGAATGAGATCGTGGGGAGTTTCATGGCGCTGCTTTTCCCCGCGCCTTTCCACCTGATCCGGCAGGGGCATCTCGGTCATCACCTGCGCAATCGCAGCGACGACGAGGCGTTCGATTTTTACTTCGAGGAGGATCACAAGCTGTGGAGGATTCTTGTGCTCTACGGAATTCTCACCGGCCTCTACTATGTCGTCGTCGTGCTGAGTAATGTGCTCTTTCTCATCCTGCCGTTTCGTGAGGACAAAAAAATCTGGGAAGTGGATCAGGCATCGATCGCCTTCATGGAATCGCTGAACCCGCGCTACCGGATCGTGATCCGGCTGGAGTGCGCCGCCGCCATCGCGCTGCACACGCTTATCGTGTGGGGCGCGGGCATCCCAGTCGCGCACTACCTCGCGATGTATGCCGGATTCGGATTCATGTGGTCGGCGATGCAATACGTGCATCACTACGGCACCGAGCGGCACGTCACGCGAGGAGCGCGCAATTTGTGGATTTGGAAGCCGCTCGATCTGCTGTGGATGAATCACAACTGGCATCTCGTCCATCACACGCACCCTTCGGTGCCGTGGGTGCATTTGCCGCAGATCGGCGCGGAGGAAAAAGGTGGGCGTGGCTTTTTGCTTACGGCCTATTTGAAAATGTGGCGCGGACCGAGGCGTGCGCCGGATCGCGTCAAAAACCAGCACGCTGGAAAGGTGATCCCATAGCGTGATTGCGAGGATCAAAGCCGAGTGGCGGCTGAAGCTGGCGCTGTTCCTAGTTGCGAACGCAGTGTTTTGGAGCGGCTACCAGTTTCTCGGTCGGTGCGAGTTTTTCCCGCTGCGCGAAGTGCCGCTGACGTGGCTGGATCGCGCAGTGGGCTATCAGCCGAACGGCTGGGTGTGGGTGTATTTGTCGCAGTATGTCTTCACGCTCGCACTGCCGTTGTTGCTGACGACACGCGAGGCGCTGCGGCGCTATGGATGGACGCTGGCACTGATGGGCGGCGGGGCGTTTGCAGTGTTTTTGTTTTTCCCGACGCCGGGGCCGCGCCCGCTGGAGGTCGGGAAAAATGCGGCGATGCAATTTCTCGCCACGGCTGACGCGCCGATGAACGCACTGCCTTCGCTGCACGCGGCGTTCATCGCGTGTATGGCGATGCTGGCTTGGCGGATGTTTGGTGTGCGTGCGTTGGTGGTTGCTGCGGTTTGGGGCGGGGCGATCCTTTTCTCAACGCTGGCGACCAAGCAGCATTACGCGCTCGATTTGCCCGCCGGGCTGCTGCTCGGGTGGCTTGCGGATGCAATCGCGTGGCGAGGTGCAAGCGATGCCGCGATGATGCCGGTGAGCGATGGCGTGATGTCCCAGCGTGGCGCGAGGTAGTGATCTGCGGCCCAAATCGGGCAGATGATTCCGGGTAACCGCAGTGCATCGGAAAGCAGGATGCCGCCGCCGTCGTTCGGGCCGAGTGGCGCGAGGCGCTCGTAGGCGCGCGGCGCCCACTCATGTGAGAGATGTCGGTGCAATGGAAACGCGCAGACATGGACGATGTGGAGATGTGGTGGAACCGCGACAGTTGCGGGCGCGTGGCGCAGGTCGTCGAGCGTGGCGCGCGGGTGTCTCTTCCACCACAGCAGAGCGCGAACGGCG
>CAIYUV010000187.1 GCA_903929475.1 uncultured Spartobacteria bacterium | reverse complement strand
GCTTCCGGGCCTTCCAGTGTCAGCGTGATCTTTGCAGACTTGGCATCCGGCACTACTTGTCTCCAGTTCGGGAAAACGCCTTCACGGGGCCAGCCAGTGAATGTCCAACGCCGGCTGGTGATCTGGAACGGAGTGCGTTTGTCCTTTGTGGCGGCACCGACTTTCAACTGCCATTCTCCGTCGGTATTGAAGCTCGGACATCCCAGAAATTTGTGGTTCGGGATGACGAGTGATTCCTTGAGCGGCAGGTTGAAGGAATTGCTACTGAACAAGTGAGTGCCATCGGTTGCCACCACGTAATGCGCCTTGGGCTTTGTGACATCGAGGCAGACTCCGTTGAGAATCAGTCGTTGTTCATTGCTACTGGCGCATTGCAGGGCTTCACGGATGGAGCTGCGCAGGATTTCAGGCAGCGGGATGGATTCGCCTTGGATGCGTGGCATTTCAGGAAACTCCGATACCGGCAGTGCGTTGAATTCGACTTCGCTGATGTGAGTGCCTGTCCTCTTTCGTGAGGAGCGTTGAGGCGAACGGCATCGTAGATTTTTTCATTTTCGTGGTGTTTTGCGCACCGACGTATCGAGCCCCGACTCTCTCTCGCGCATCCAATCCAGACAGGACGGAGCCGCTGAGGAGTCACGCGAGTCGGAGTTACTCGCTATGCTCTGTCGGCGCTAGGTGTTCAGAGGGTCCCGCGCGGATCGAATTCGGCGGCGTTCTTCAGCACAGAATGTCGGCGATTGAGAGGTTGTTTGAACGCCCCTATATCCGCTTCCAAGTCCAAAAATTTTACTCCGTGCTGCTGCAGCTCCAGCAACTCCGCTGGCATACGCTCAGTAAACCCTACTACCACAACTCGGTCGGGAGTTATTGAGGCTTTTTGCAGCGTAAGGAGAGCTCCTGCGAGCCCCTCATCGTGCGAAACCACGACGATTATCGCTGCCTGATTGAGGAGAGCGTGAAATGCGATCGTTCTGGCAACGATTCCCCTTGTGATGTCCCTGCGCGCTTCTAACGTGGCATCGAACGATTTTCCGGCTGCTGAAAATTCAAAAGCGTGCGGCTCGATCCCTACGTTATTCAGATAACGAACGAAGCCAGACATCGCTTCGGCTTCCTCCAGGGTTTGGGAAAGAAAATACCGCGCGGCCCAGTCGAACTTTGGATATCGCTTCTTCATCGCCTCGACGAGTTTCCCCCAGTCTGGCAAATTACCTTCGGCGGATCGGTTGCCAATCACAGAGTAGAGCTGCGCGATGACGTCGGTGCTATCGATAATAATGTATGCTCTCTCTCGTTTGGGCTTTTGCTGTTTTTGTCCTGCTGTGTCGTCGCTTGCTGAGATAGCAAGACTGACAGTCCCGTCCTCGTGCAACGTGACATCCGGGACACTGCGAATCCATTCGGACAGTGAGTGAAATTGAATGTCAGAAACATCGAAGTTTGGGGCTTTTTTCTTAAGCCACAATCCGGCTAGCGAAATCGGGATTTGCGCGAGTCCGGTTCGCTCTACCTGTTCCCTAATGGTCTCGATCAGTAACGCGACATAGCGTGCCTTGACCTCATCGACCGTATTGGAGTCTTGGGGCTTGGGAATGACTATATCGCCGTCGAATTTCTCTCGCAGCTCCACTAAGTCCGGGAACGCTTTGAGGAAGTCCCGAAATCCTAAATCGCGGAAATCCCGCCCAGGATAAAGAGCCTCGCCAAAGATGGCCGAGACTAGCTTGAAGTTACTTAGCCCGAGCTTACTTGAAATTTCGGTAGCTTTATCGCTTCCGATGAGGGCGGATAGTTTCTTAGAGACGACCTTCGCCAGCGGTGCGGCGTGCAGTTCAGATTTCTGTTCTTTCCGCTGCATCTTCTGCAGCGATTCCTGGAGGGCTTTTTCGAGCGTTTGTTTGTCGATCATGGTGTTGTGTTTCGTTGTGTTAACGTGCCTCTGTAATAATTCAGCATTTCCACTACACGTAAAAATGTGGCACGTCCCTCCTCTCGCTCGGTTCCTTTAAACAGTCAAGCATTTTTTAGGTGGCACCTGTTATTTTTACCAGTCACACCTATCGCTTACCGGGTGCTATCTTCCAAAACTGCTCTGCGTCCTTCGGCTTCACCAGCTCGCGGTAATGCGCAAATACCATGGCTGGCGAGTTTCCCATCTCCAAACTCACCTTGGCGGCGTCGTGACATTGTGCCAGCCGGTAGGACGCAAACGAATGGCGCATCGCGTTCGGTGGCCAGTCGCTCAATCCGGCACGGCTCTTCACCGCGTCAAATCGCTTTCTCAATCCCTGCGGTGCCACTAGGCCGTTCTTTTTGACATGCGGACGAATCCACGCTGCTAGATTTTTTGCGATAGGAACAAGCCGTCGCTGCGCAGTCTTTGCTTTTTTAGCCGTCACTTCGATGTGCTCACCGTCGAGATCCACTTCGGACCAATCCAATTTGTCCATCTCTGCTGCCCGCAATCCTGCAAATAGCGAGATGGCTACATACGGCGCTGTGTCCGACTTGCACGCTTTCAACAGTGCAGTGGCTTGAGCGACGGTGAGAATGCCGGGTGCCTTGTTTACCACTTTTGCTTTTTCGGTGTTCGCTGCAGGATTTGTCGTGGCGTAGTTCCGCTTGATTGCAAAGTTGAACATCGAGCGAATTGCTGACCGGTAGTTGTTCCGGCCCTGAGGTGCCAAATTCAAATCTCGCAGCCATTCATCAATCTGCCGCGTTGAGATGGTGGCGACGTTCTTATCACCAAAGTCTGCACACAATCGCTTGAGCCGGCACTTGAGGTCGTGGAGATGACTGGTGCTTGCCCCGTCAGCTTTTTTTGCTGCCTGCATTTGCACAGAGAGTTCAGACACCGTGCAGCTTTTTGCCGATGCTTTGAGATAGGTCAGATAGTGCTCGGTCGCGTCTCGTATTGTTTTGTTGTGTGGTTCGAGAAGGTCATTGCACTCACCAGCCATGATGCGCAGCCAGGACGGAAACTCGATCCCTTCACGGCCCTGATTTTGAAACGCGATGTTCTTTTGCTGAACGAATGTTTGCGCCTCGATTTTGGAACTGAAAAATTTCCGCACCCGTTTTCCTGCTTCCTTAAAATTGACCACGAACTTCAAAGCAGGGCGTTTTGTGTCGTTGTAGTGCTTGAGTTGAAATGGATTTGTCATGGCCGGTGTGTTGCCATCTGTTGCCATTTGTTGCCATTTTTCAAGCTCGAATGCGCAAGAATGGGGGAGTATGGGGTATTATGGCTTCAACACCAAAACAGCCT
>CAIYUV010000186.1 GCA_903929475.1 uncultured Spartobacteria bacterium | reverse complement strand
GACAATCTACGCACAAAAGCCGTCCGCCACCGAACCGCAACCAGAGCTGAAAACCGCCGCATGAAATCACCACACCAGACGCCACGGGAAAACGGAGGGGAGGATTTTTCGTCCGCAAATCACACCCTTCCGCCTTGACCACAATAAAGCATCCCGTCATCACTCACTCACACGCTTTTCCGCCATAGCTTAATTTCTATCATCTCTGGCCGAAGAACGGGGTCCACCTTTCTCTAAGCTTCGATTCGTAAGGCGAGCATTGAAATTCGTCACGTTGAGAGATATTCCGACCAGTGTGGCGCCAACCAATATAGCGACCATGATTACAACAAGAGTGCTGCCTCTTACAGAGCGAGGAATGGTAGCGCACCGTTGACAGCAGGACCGAAATTAAAGCTGAGGTTTGTGGTAGCTGGAAGTGAATCGACATTCAACTGGAAGGGCCCGCCTATTTGTTTCCAGAATCTGACAGCATTGGATCTAGCACTCAAATATTTTAGCGTAAGAGGGTCTTGGTCGCTAGTGACGGTAGCTGACGAATCGGTGTAAGCGCTTCCGTTAAAATCAACTAGAGTAAAAATTGAGGCGGATGACTGGGCGTCCTTTACGAGGCGATTGGATGCCTGCGTGAAGCTTGAGGCACCGTGATTATAAGCTAGGTTTTTAGCGCCAAGACGAGAAGCGCTCCAACTAAAGGACACCATTCCAAGAGTGACAGCGACACCCACCGTGGCTGCAACTAGAAGCTCAGCTAGTGTAAAACCAGATTGTTTAAGTGATTTCATACTAGGGTTCTCAGATATTGTCAGTTGTGCGCATCGTATTCATGCTCACCGAATAGGAGCGGCCACGATATGAATATGTTACAGTTACGACAGCATTGATGATTCGAGTTCTTACACTGGAGATGGTTGTGGTTCGTGTTGCAGTTACTTGCAGATCCGAAGCAGTAAACGGACTTGCAAGCCCCGTGGCATTGTTAAAGTTGTCGTTATCGAGCGGGAGATTATTTTCCGTAGTGGTTCCTGTGGCCAGTATAGTAGGAACTGTTCCTGCAACATCCCATGGAGTAAGGATGGTGTCGATTTTTTGCTGGGCGAAAGCAATGGCAAGTGTTCGAAGTCGTGAGACGGCGGCGTAACGATTAAGCTGCGTGAGCGCGACCAATGAGGTGCATGCAAAAACAGCAAGGATGGATGCCGCAATCAACGTTTCCACCAAAGTGAATGCACGGTTGCTGCCTCTTTGAGGAACCAGCTTTTGGAGTTTCGAAGATGCTCCTATGGAAATCATAGCTTTTCAAGAAGCGAATACTGTGCCAAAAGCACCAGCGGTATTCTCTTATGCGCAATACGTGACGAGTGGGTCTTGCGGGACGAAATTTCAGCGAATGAGTGATATAAAATTTCAATCGTGCCAGACGTTGGTTATTCGCATAAGAGCCTGAACGCCATGTCCGCATTTATCCGCCTGCTTTCGGTTTTCATTTTTGTCACCGCACCGCTCTACGCCGAGGATACTGGAAAGAAACCGCCAGCCTCCAAGAAGACCGATGAGGAAAGCGGGACGGCGGACGAGGGCAAAACCGCCAAGGAGGACAAAGACAAAAAGCCGGAGGTGAAAGCCAAGGAAACCAAGGGCAGTGTGAAGATTGCCGGTGCCGATGTCAGCTATCTGGCCAAGACTGGGACGCTCCCGCTTTTGAAGGACGACGGCACTTCGCGAGCTGATGTCTTTTACGTTTACTACGCCGCGACTGATGGGGATGGAAAACCACTCTCCGCCAAAAACACCGCGCGCCCCATCATGTTTTGCTTCAACGGTGGCCCTGGCAGCAGCGCGGTGTGGCTGCATTTCGGCGGGCTTGGCCCGAAGAAAATCGCGCTCCCGCCGGATGGAAAAACCTTCGAGTCCATCGGCCAGATCGCGGACAACCCGTTGTCCATCCTCGACGTGACCGACCTTGTCTTCCTCGATCCCGTCGGCACCGGCGCATCGCGTCCGGCGAAGGGGGAGAAGGGCGAGCAGTTCTGGGGAGTGGATGAGGACATCGAGGCGTGCGGCGAATTCATCCGCCTGCTCACCACGCGCGAGGGCCGCTGGATGTCGCCGAAATATCTCTGCGGCGAAAGCTACGGCGGACTGCGCGGCGCGGGCCTCTGCGATTATTTGCAGGAAAAACACGGCATGATGATCGCCGGCTTTGTCTGTGTCAGCGGAGTGTTGAATTTCGCCACCGTCGGCGAAGATCTCGCCAACGATCTCCCGTTTGTCGTGATGCTCCCGTCATTCACCGCGACCGCGCACTACCACGGAAAAATCGCCGGCGAACTCGACAAACTCCTCGCGGAATCCCGTGCTTTCGCGTTCGGCGAATACGCCGCCGCCCTGTTGAAAGGCCGCACTCTCCCCGCCGCCGAGCGCCATCGCATCGCAGAAAAGCTCTCCACTTTCACAGGACTCACACCCGAGCAAATCGAGGACAACGAGCTGCGTGTGGACTCCTCCGTGTTCCGCAAACTTCTGCTGCGAAAAGAAAACAAAATCATCGGACGTTTCGACGCCCGCCTCACCGCCGAGGACGCCGACCGCAGCGAGCCGCACCCGGAATTTGATCCCAGTTACAACAGCGTCAACGGCCCGTTCAGCGCGATGGCCTACACCTACATCCGCGGCACCCTCGGCTACGAAAGCGACCACCCCTACCGCGTCCTCGGCGGACTCCCGTGGAACTACTCCCACTTCGCCAACCGCTACGCCGGCACCGACGCCCGCCTCGCCAGTGCGATGAAAACAAATCCACAACTCCGCCTGCTTGTCTGCCAGGGCCTGCGCGATCTCGCCGTCCCATGCGACGCCACGCGCTACTCGATAGATCATCTGCCCATCCCCGACAGCATCCGCAAAAACATCACCTACGCCATCTACGAAAGCGGCCACATGATGTATCTCCTCGACAAAGACGCCGCCAAACTCCGCGCCGACATCGTCGCGTGGTTGAAAAAATAGCGCCGCGTCAGCATGCCGCGACGGCAGTGAGGATGGCGTCCTTCATTCCGTGGACGATTTTTTTGTCGGCAGGGACAATCGTGGCGAGCGCTCCGCCGAGTTTTGCGTTTCCATCGTTCACGAAGTAGTAGGGGCAGAGGCGGACGCGACCGCGCATAGTGCGCACTTCGCCGCTTTCTGGATCGAAATAGGGATGCTCGACGATGCGTGTGTGGGCGAAGCGCATGAGCACGTGCGGATGCTCCGTGAAGTCGGTGAGCGCGTGTTCGACTGCGGTGGCCCATTCGTTTTGCGGAACGTCGGAGCCGACGACTACGCCCCGGCTGCCCCACGCTTGCGGGGAGAAGCCACTGATCTTCAAAACGAGGTCGCGCTGCTTTTGTGAAAAGGCGGACAGTTCGTGCCAGTCGTTGATCTCCAGCCCCGGAAGCACGGCGTGGTGCGGCAGCGGGGCGGGGTCGAGCACCCACGACATGGGGATGTGTTTTTGCAGTTCGAGAAAGTGACGCTCGCTCAGTTCGCGCCGCCAAAATTCGCGCAGCGGTCGCGACCAAAACAGCGCGAGCCAGAGTTTTTCCTCCAGCCACGGCTTCATCGGCGGGGTGAGACGGACGCTGCCCGCGAGTATTTGCTCCATGAGCGCGGGCGCGCTGGGGATATTGGCGAGATCGAACAGCTCGAAGAAACGGTAAGTTGATTTCGGATTTCGGATTTCGGATTTCGGATTGAAGTCTTCCGCTCGCTCTACTCGCCAAGTGGCACCGGTTTCATTTGCCATCCTCGCGAGCCAGTTCATTTCGGGGCGGTAGGTGGCGGATTCGTCGCTTACTAAAATATCGACCTGCTCTCCGAGGATGCTGCGGAAACCTGCGAGCATTCCCTCGCCTCCGCCGAGAACGTCGTGTCCGAGGGCGGCGTAGGTTCTTGAGAGCCAGCCGGTGAGGCCGATGCCGCCGGGGACGCTGTCCAACTCGGTGATTGAGAAGCCGTCGGGGGTGAGCAGCAGGTCTGGGCGGATGACTTGCGGGAGGTCGGCGCGGAATTGTTTTTGCCGAGCGAATTCGAGCAACTCGGCTGGCTTGCCGCGGTCGCAATAGTCGGCGACCCACGCGGGGGCTTTGCCATTGATCGAGCGGTGGTAAAGTTCGTTGCAGCCGCGTTGGAAGAGTTGCAGGCGGTGGCCGAGTTTTTCCAGTTCGTTCACGGTCTTCGCATCCAGCCGCAGCGGCTCCGGCGAAAGCAGGAAGTCCTTTTCGGCAAAAAGTCCCTCGGCGGGAAATGCGGAGCGGAGTGCGGCGAGTGTGGCTGGCATTTGGCGTGTTGAACAATCACTGCATACTGGACACCCCGCCTCGGGCTCCACACGTTTCGTATCCATGAGTGATGCCAAGGAGCATGATCGCCGACACGTCTGGCACCCGTTCACGCAGATGCGTGCGTGGGATGCGGGCGATCCTGTGGTGATCGTGGAAGGCGAAGGCGCGCTGCTGCGCGATGCGGAGGGGCGTGTGTATCTCGATGGGAATTCTTCGATTTGGACGAATCTCCACGGTCATCGCCGTGCGGAACTCGATGATGCGATTCGCGCGCAGCTTGGTCGCGTGGCGCACTCGTCGTTCCTCGGCCTGACGAACGATGTCGCGCCGGAGTTCGCGCGCGAGCTGTTGCAGGCGTTCACACGGAGCGATGAGTCGGAGGGATGGCGCGTCTTTTTTTCCGACGACGGAAGCACAGCGGTGGAGGCTGGTGTAAAAATGATTCACCAAGCACGGCAGCAACGCGGCGAGACGGAGCGGACGGTTTTATTCTCCCTCGCGGCGGGCTATCACGGCGACACGGTTGGCGCGATGAGTGTGGGGCACAGCGCGGTGTTTCATGGAGCTTATCGCGGACTAATGTTTCCGACGCGGGAGGTGATGCAGCCTGCGTGCTACCGCTGCCCACATAATCGCGCGCAGCCCGTGCGGGGCGCGGATGCGCGTGCTTCGCGTGAGTGCGCATGGGAATGTGTGGGTGAAGTGGAGCGCGCGCTGGATGCTGCGGGCGGGACGGCGAGTGCATTGGTGGTCGAGCCGCGTGTGCAGGGCGCTGGCTCGATGTCCATGCACCCGCATGGCTGGCTGGCGCGAGTCGCGGAGCTGTGTCGCGCTCGCGGTGTATGGCTGATGCTCGATGAGGTGATGACCGGCTTTGGTCGAACGGGCGCGATGTTTGCGGCGCATCATGAGGATGTGGTGCCGGACGTGGTCGCGCTGGGGAAGGGGATCACTGGTGGCTATCTGCCGCTCGCCGCGACCATCGCGAGCGCGGAGATTTTCGCGGCGTTTCTCGGCGAGTTCTCGGAGATGAAGACGTTTTTCCACGGCCACAGCTACAGTGGAAATCAACTCGGCTGCGCCGTGGCGCGGGCGAGTCTGCGTCTGCTGCACGGCGAGCACTCGATGGAGCATGTGCGCGGTCGCGCTGCTGTTTTAGAAAAACTCGCGCAGCGTTTCTGGCGGCATCCGAACGTCGGCGATGTG
>CAIYUV010000185.1 GCA_903929475.1 uncultured Spartobacteria bacterium | reverse complement strand
TGACTTGGCCCGAGCCCGAAAGCGGAGCAAAATCTATGTCAACGTTTTGTGCGGCAGGCGGAGTGTGGAATGTCTTCACAAACTCCCATACCACCGTCCTCGCCGCGCAAAACGCCTCTATTCAATCGCGGCGTTCGGGATGAATGGGATTCTTTGTAAATCGGCGCGCAGCTTGAATGAACGCTACGCAGGAACAACTGCCTGCTCATCGCCGCGCTTGACCTCGCTGCGGAGGTCGCGACCACCGCGCTTGCTCCACCAGAGGACGATGGGCGCCGCGATGAAGACGGACGAGTAGGTGCCGGTGATGACGCCGACGAGAATGGCGAAGGCGAAATCGCGCAGAACCGGGCCGCCGAAGAGGAAGAGTCCGATGCTCGGGATGAGCGTGGCGCAACTGGTGAGGATCGTTCGGCCCAGCATCTCGTTCACACTTTGGTTCATGATCTGTTCGAGCGAACCGGGGCGTCCGCTCTTGATCGTTTCGCGGATGCGGTCGAACACCACGATGGTGTCGTTGATTGAGTAGCCACCGATGGTGAGGATTGCGCCGACGGTGATGAGTGAAAGCTCGCGACCGAAAAGCGCGAACGCCCCGACGGTGATAATCACATCGTGCAGCAGCGCGACGATGGCACCGACTGCGAAGCTGAATTCAAATCGCAGCGTGACGTAGATCATCGTGCCGATGATGCCGAGCAGAAGCGCGAGCGCGCTGGTGTTTTTCAACTCGTTGCCCACAAGCGCCCCGACGGATTCGGATTTATTCACCTTGAATTTTGCCTCTGGGAATTTCGCGAGTAGCGCGTCCTTGATCTCGGTGCGTGTCTGTTTCGGACTACGGACGGTGACGTAGTCGGTGCCGGTGGCTGATTTCTCGCTCTGCACAACGACCTCTGTGAGCTTCATGCCTTCGCAGACTTCGCGCACTGCACCGTCTTCAGGTTTTGCCCCCACGGCTTCGAGCACGAGGAGGTCGCCGCCCTTGAAATCAATGCTGTAGTTCTTTTCCCCGCGCGAAGCGAAAACGCCCATCGAGGCGATGATGACGGCAAGCGAAATTCCCACGGCAATTTTGCGATAGCCGAGAAAGTTGACCTTCGTGCCCTGCACGATGTGCATCATCGTGACGCTGGAAAGTTTTCCCTTCTCGATAGCCCACGAATAAAACATCCGGCTGACGATGAGCGAGGAGAACAGCGAGGCGATGACGCCGATGGTCAGGGCAACGGCGAAGCCCTTCACCGGGCCGCTTGCCATGAGGAAAAGGATGAACGACGAAATGAGCGTGGTGACGTTCGCGTCGAAAATCGCGGTGAATGCGCGGTCGAACGCATGATCCACCGCGACCTTGAACGATTTGCCTGCGGCTAGCTCTTCTCGCAGTCGCTCGAAGATGAGCACGTTGGCATCCACCGCCATGCCGAGCGTGAGGATGATGCCCGCGATGCCGGGCAGCGTGAGCACGGCGTGGAGCATCGCGAGGCAGCCGAAAATCACGAGCATCGTGACGATGAGTCCGATATTCGCGAAGAAGCCGGAGAGGCGGTAATAGATGAGCATCACCAGCGTGATGAGCGCGACACCTAGCAAGCCGGCCTTTTGCCCGCTCTTGATCGCGTCAGCGCCGAGAGAGGCTGAAGCGGAGCGCTCCTCCTCGATTTCGACGGGGTTTTGCAGCGGGTTTAGCAATGCACTGGAAAGATTGCGTGCTTCGGTCTCAGTGAATTTTCCGGTGATGACGCAACTGCCGCCGGAGATGCCGCCTTCCACCTGTGTCGTGGGTGCGGAGAGGATTTTCCCATCGAGCACGATGGCGAAACGATCCTGCCCCACACGCATTTTCTTGGTGAGTTCGAAGAATGTGTCTCCACCCTGCTTGAAGAAATCGATCAGGATTTTATATCCCTCTATATCATAACGTGCACCCGCGTCTTTGACTTGGTCGCCTGTGATGTCGGGGATGCGATGCACGAGCAGCTTCCGCCCTTCAGCACCTTTTCCTTCCTTCATCGGCAGAAGAGTCCATGCGGGATCTAGGATTTTCTGCTTCGCCTCAATCGCCGGCACCAGTTGATCCGAGTCGGGATGCACGACCCGAAAGTCGAGCTTTGCGACTTGCTGAAGCTGCTTGCGCACATCGTCGAGTTGCTCGGTGGCGAGGCCGGGGATTTGCACGAGAATGCGGTCCTCGCCCGTGGGCGTGATGACCGGTTCCGACGTTCCCATCTGGTCCACGCGCCTGCGGATGACCTCGACCGCCTGATCCACCGCCTGCGGCGTAATCGGGCGCTCTTTTCCAGTCGTGTCGTCAACAGCGGGTTTCAGTCGGATCAAAAACGAAGTGCCACCGCGAAGATCGAGGCCGAGAGTGATTTTCCCTTTCTTGATAACTTTGCCAGTCGCATCCGTGATATCGAAAGGCGGATAGACGCACATGAGCGCGAAGGCACAGACGAATACGGTGAGAATCGTGGAAAGGATGCGCTTGGCGCGTTCTTCAACCGCCGCAAGATGGCAGCCGAAAAGCACGAGCAGGATGAGACCGAAAGTGAGAGTGAGTCCGTTCGACATGACGATGGTGGGTTAAGCTTCTTTGACGTCTTTGGGGAGGACGAGGGTGACGGCGGATTTGTCCACCGTGAGTTTCACATTGTCATCCACCTTGAGGACAAACGTGGAGCCGTCCTTGACGTTGGAAATGATGCCGTGGATGCCGCCGATGGTGACGACCTTGTCGCCAGTCTTGAGCCCCGCGATTTTGGCGGCGAGTTCCTTCTGCTTCTTCTGCTGCGGGCGAATCATCAGCACCCACATGACGACCATGATGGCGCCAAACCAGACGAGCGTGCCGCTCATGTCGGGCGACGGTTGCGTGCCGGCAGGAGCAGCGGCTTGGGCGATGAAAGTAAGCAGAGCAGTAGGCATGGTTTAGAAAAAGGGCGCGCAGGCTATGCGGCGAAGCCCGTTTGTCCAAGGTTTTCCTCTCGGCTACGAATCGGCGCGCTCGAATTGCCGCGCGCGCAGCGACCACATGATGAAGGCAGCGCCGATTCCGAACATGAAGAGCGAGAGGAATTGCCCGGCGGAAAGTCCGGCGACGCTCCAGGCGGGATCAGGCACGCGGAAGACTTCGCCGGTGATTCGTGCGATGGCGTAGAGGATGAAAAACAGTCCCGTGAGCATCCCTCGCGGGACGCGGCAGCGCGTGCGCACGAGCCATAGCACGGCGAAAAGAAGCACTCCCTCCAGAAACGCTTCGTAAAGCTGCGAGGGATGGCGCGGCGTGAGCACGGTGGCGAGCGTTGCGCGAACGGCG
>CAIYUV010000184.1 GCA_903929475.1 uncultured Spartobacteria bacterium | reverse complement strand
ACGCAATGGCGCGGCTATCGCTACACCATCATCAGCGGGTCGCCGATGGATGACTTCGAAAACTTCCGCGCCATCATGCTCGCAGAGCGGATGCGCAGCGAGCGCATGAACCTGCCTTTCTGATCCAAACATGAGCACACCTGTCATCATCCTCGGAGTCACCGGCAGCATAGCCGCCTACAAAGCCGCCGACATCGCCAGCAAACTCGTCAAGGCGGGCGCGGAAGTTCACGTCGTGATGACGGGGCACGCCACGGACTTCGTCACGCCGCTCACATTGCAGACGCTCTCGCGCAATTCCGTCGTCACCTCCTCGCACGACGCGCAGACAAATTGGAAACCCGGCCACATCGAACTTGCCGACCGCGCAAACCTCCTCCTCATCGCACCCGCGACCGCAAACGTCATCGCCGAGCTTGCCCACGGTCTCGCGGCGCATCCGCTCGCGGAAATCGCACTCGCAACACTCGCACCGGTGCTTATCGCACCCGCGATGAATGGGAAAATGTGGAAGCACGCCGCCACGCGGGCCAATGTCGCCACGCTGAAATCGCGCGGCGTAGAATTTATCGGCCCCGACGAAGGCCAGCTCGCGTGTGGATACGAGGGACTCGGACGCCTCGCGGATGTGGATGCGATCGTTGAGCGCGCACTCGCAATCGCACGCGCGTGATCGCGAAAAAAAGCGGAAATTTTTCCGCCATTAAAAAAATCCACGCAAATTTCGCAAAAGTTTTTGTGCGGCGCGCAAAGAAAAATCCATTCATTCAAAAATATTTTTGACTCGATGATTTTGTGTCGCGAAAAAAAGCCGTTCACGCGCCGCTCTTGTGCCAATCAAGTTTACAAGCCGATCCGCAATTCCAACTCGTCTTAAAATTTTGCCACCAGCACAACATCTTGTGCCTCTCGTGCGTAAATATTTGTTGACCAGTCTATCCGTTGTGGCTACTCCCAACGCCCCAGAGTGATGTCCTTCCGATACTCTGAAATTACAAATGCCTCCAGAAATTTTCCTATTTCCGCTAAGCCGGACAGAAAGGGGGTGACGAACCATGGCAGCTAAGAAAAAAGCAGCGAAGAAAAAAGCCGCGCCTAAAAAAAAGGCAGCAGCGAAGAAAAAGAAATAAGGCCCAGCCTGTTTCTCAATTCATGGGAGGCGAATCTATGGTTCGCCTCCCATTTCTTTTCCCCGCAGACATCGCGCTTCCAATCTCAGTGACGTGAACGCAGATTAGGCCCCGCCAATGACCAACGAACTCAACATCGCCACCACAGCCGCACGCGAAGCCGGCGTGCTTTTGCGTGAACATTTCGGCAAGCCACCAGAAGTGAACGAACTCCTCGCGCATGACATCAAGCTCGCACTGGATGTGCAGACACAGGAACTCATCACGCGCCGGCTGCTCGGTGCTTTCCCCGACCACGCACTCTACGGCGAGGAGGGCATCGCCGGAAATCAGAACAGTGAGTGGCAGTGGATCGTGGACCCGATTGACGGCACGGTGAACTACTACTACGGCATCCCCCACTATTGCGTGAGCATCGCGCTCCGCCGCGCGGGCGAAATCCAGCTCGGCGTCATCTACGATCCGCAGCGCGATGAAATGTGGCAGACCGTTCGCGGCGGGCCGACGCTCTTGAATGGACGCGCAGTCCGCGTGAGCGACCGCACCGACTTGGGCGAAGCCGTGGTGAGCATCGGTTTTTCCAAAAACAAAACGACCATCAACGCCGGCATGGCGCTTTTGCCGAAATACATCGAGCGCGTCCGCAAATGCCGCCTCATGGGCAGCGCCGCGCTCGATCTCGCCTACGTCGCCTGCGGGCGACTCGATGCCTACATCGAACAAAGCGTCTCGCTGTGGGATGTCGCCGCCGGCAAACTCCTCCTCGAAAATGCAGGCGGCACTTTTGAAATGACCACGCGCCCCGAAAACCCGGACAAGCTCTCCATCCGCGCATGGAACGGCAAAATCCAACTCCTCCCGCACGAATGAACCTCGTCGGAATCGGCTACGACGTGCATCGCTTTGCGGAAAATCGCGCACTCATTCTCGGCGGCGTGAACATCCCGCACACACACGGCCTCGACGGACACAGCGACGCCGACGTGCTCTGCCACGCCATCGCAGACGCCATCCTTGGTGCAATCGGCGAGCGCGACATCGGCCACCATTTTCCAAACACCGACCCGGAGTGCAAAGGCATGTCCTCCCTCGAAATCGTCCGCCGCGCTGTCGAGCTCGTCACCGAGCAGGGCGGACGCCTGAACAACATTGACTGCACCCTCATCGCCGAGGCTCCGAAAATCGGCCCCCACCTCGAAGCGATGAAAAGCAAACTCGCCGCCGTCCTTTCGCTAGAGCCGAAGCGCGTCGGCATCAAAGCCACCACCAACGAGCGACTCGGCTTTCTCGGCAGGCAGGAGGGCATCGCAGCGATGGCCGTCGCGAGCGTCGAATTGCCGTGAGCGTTGTAGCCGCAGAGCTATTCGATTCCGCCTTCCTGGCCAAACTCGAGCATCTCCATCTGCTCGCAAAAAAACTCTTTCGCGGCGAGCACCGTGCGGAGCGCCGCTCGCGCCAGACCGGCAGCAGCCTCGAATTCGCCGACTACCGCGAATACACGCCGGGCGATGAACTCCGCAGCATTGACTGGCCCGCCTACGGACGACTCGAGCGCCTCTTCGTAAAACTCTACGAGCAGGAGCAGGATCTGCCCGTCCACTTCCTCCTAGATGCCAGCGCCTCGATGCGATGGACGCCTTCGTCATCCGGCATTCGTCATTCGAAATTCGCGTCAGCGTCCCGCCTCACAGCCGCCCTCACCTACATCGCCCTCGCCAATTTGGATCGCGTGAACATCCACTGCTTCGCATCGGACATTCTCAGCGAACTCGGCATCGCCCGTGGAAAAGCGCAATTCCACAGCGTCCTCGATTTTCTACGCAAAGCGCCCGCTCCCGACGGCCCGACGCAACTGCTGCCGTGTGTGCGTGCGTTCACACAGCGCGTGAAAAGGCGCGGCCTTGTCTTCGTGCTCAGCGATTTTTTTGATCCCGCCGGCTACGAGGAACCGCTGGCGCTGCTTCGCCACAGCCAGTTTGAAGTCCACACAATCCAAATCCTCGACCCCGCCGAACTCGCGCCCACCCACGTCGGCGACCTCACGCTGCTCGAAACGGAAACTGACAAATCGCTCGATCTCACTGTCAGCGAAAATCTCATCCGCCGTTACTGCGACGAAATCGCCACGTTCAACAGCAGCCTCGAAAACTTTTGCCTCCAGCGCGCTATCGCCCACGCCTGTGTAACGACCGATGTTCCCTTCGAGGACATCGTCCTCCGAATTCTGCGCGATGGCATGATGCTCCAATGAAAACGCGCATCACTCATGAGGGCCAACGGCTCGATTTCATACCAGCCTTGGGCAACGCCCAAGGAAAACGTGCATTCACGGACAAAGGGCTGAAAGCCCGGCCCCATTTGCTGAGACGTGACTTGTGGATGGATCAGGCTTTCAGCCCTCTTACCGTTTCTGGTTTCAAACCTAGGCCGACGCTCGTTCCTCGCTCTGGCCTAGGCTGGTATGGGCAGGGCCGTTGGCCCGCAAGTGCTGCGTGCAGGATGAACGCACACATGACCACGCTCTGCCTCGCATGATATTTCTCCATCCATGGGCTGCGTGGTTTCTCGCGGGAGCGCCGCTCATCGTGCTGCTGTATTTCATGCGGCTCAAAAGGCGCACGCTTCCCGTCAGCACGCTCATGTTCTGGCAGCGCATCGTCAATCAGAGCGGGCGGCGCTCGTTCTTCCAGCGACTGCGGCATCTGCTTTCGCTCCTGCTGCATCTGCTCATTTTCGCACTGCTCATCGCCGCGCTTTCCCGACCACTGCTGGAACGCTCAATCCAAAACGGCGCAAGCACCGTCCTCATCCTCGACGCCCGAGCGCGGATGAACGCCATCGAGCCCGGTGGACAAACGCGCTTTGCCAAGGCGCTGACCGCAGCACGCGGACACGCGCACCAACTCACCGGTCAGCAGCAACTCGCACTCATCATCCTCGGAGCAAGACCGGCAGTCGCCGTTCCATTTACCAGCGATGAAAAGCCCCTGCTCGATGCGTTAAACTCGGCGCGCCCATCCGAAGTCACCGGTGACTTGAACGCCGCGCTCGCACTCGCCGACTCGTTGCTCGCATCACGCAAAGGTGAAAATCACATCGTGCTCATCAGCGACCGCGAGCCGCAGCCCTCCGCTCTCCGCTCTCCGCTCTCCGCTCTCAACATCGCCACTTCGCTCGACAATCTCGCCATCACGCGTTTCGCCACGCGCCCATTACCCGCAAGCCCCGAGACGAGCGAACTCCTGCTGGAGATCCAGAATTTCGGACGTGCAACAGCCAGCACCGATGTAGAACTCTCCTACGACGGTCGCCTCCTCGAAGTGAAACCCTTCACACTCGCGCCCGGCGAGCGTCGCCTAGAAATTTTCACCTCAGTCCCCCGCCCCGCCCGCCCCGCCCGCTCCGGACGCGGCTGGCTCAAGGCCCGCATCACTGCGCCGGATGCACTCGCGCTCGACAACGTCGCCTACGCCACGCTCCCCACCTCCCGCACAGCGCGCGTGCTGCTTGTCTCGCGTGGAAACGCCTTTTTGGAAAAATTCCTCACCGTTGATTCGAGCGTGAAGTTTCAACTCATCGCGCCGGAGGCATGGCAGCCATCGCTCGCGCCGAAATTCGAAGCCGTGATTTTCGACAACACACTGCCCCCCGACTTCAACCTCGCCAGCACGCAGGGAAATTTCCTTTTTCTAAAGAGCACGCCGTTTTCCGCCGCAACACCGCTGGAGCAGCCGCTCGTCACCGATGTGGACGCCACCCATCCCGCAACCCGCAATGTGAGCCTGCAAAACGTCACCATCCTCCACGCCGCTGCGCTCACACTTCCGCAACCACACGATGGATGGACTTTCTCCGCGCCGCTCCGCTCGTTCGATCATGCTTTGCTCATCGCAGGCGAACGCAAACAGCAGCGCATCGCAGCACTCGCATTCGATGTTTTGGAAAGCGATCTACCGCTGCGGGTCGCGTTCCCGCTGCTGATGAACAACACGCTGCACTGGCTCGCTGGCGAGCAGTCCGCCACGCAGCAATCCGCGCAGTGCGGCGAAACCATCACACTCAGCGAAGGCCAGCGCATTGCCACAACTCCAGTCATCTCGGAAAGCGACACGCCGCAAAAGCCGGACACCGCGCGTTTTTTCCAGCCCGTGCACATCGGCTACTACGCGCTCGGCGATGGCGACACCACGCGCTGGATCGCTGTGAATACGTTCAACGCGGACGAATCCGACTTGCGCGCAAGCGGCGGCAACACAGCGGCGTCGCAGCCCGCCAATGCCCTCGCCAGTTTCAGCAACTGGCCGTTCTGGCGCGGGCTTGCGTTCACAGCCTTTGCGCTGCTCGTCGCAGAGTGGTGGCTCTTTCATCGGAGGAGGACGGAGTGAAATTTGAAATCTCCCAGCCGTGGCTTCTCCTCACGCTGCTCGCGCTGCCGCTGCTGCTGCTGGGCCAGCGACGCTCGCTCGCGGATTTCACACGAGCGCAGCGGCGCACGTGTCTTGCGGTTCGCGCGCTCATCCTCTCGCTCATCGCACTCGCGATGGCCGGGGTGCGGGCGTTGCTTCCTTCATCGGAGCTTGGCGTGCTGTTTGTCGTGGACGGCTCGGCGAGCATTTCGCCGGAGGCGGCGAAAATGGCACGCGACTTTGTGAGTGCTGCCCTGCCATCGCAGCGAACGGGCGACCATGCGGGCGTTGTCGGCTTTGGAAAAAGCACCGAGGTGTGGCAGCCTCCGCTGGAAAGCGCCGCGCGACTGGAATGGCCGCCTCTCCACGATGCAAAGGCAACCGACATCGGCGGCGCGCTCGATTTCGCTAGCGCGCTCTTCGCCGCTGATCAATCGCAGCGCGTCGTGTTGCTGAGCGATGGCAACGACACAGGCGGACGCGCATTGGAAACAGCAACGCGGCTCGCACGCGCGGGCATCGAGGTGTGGACGGTGCCGCTTCGCAATCCGACGAAACCCGAGGTGCTCGTCGAGCGCGTGGACGTGCCGGGTCGCTTGAAACTCGGCGAGCCGTTCGATCTCACTGCAAAAATCCGCAGCAACGTCGCAACGCGCGCGAAGGTGCGGCTCTATCAAAGCCAGTTCCTTATCGCGGAGCGCGCGATGGAGTTGAAAATCGGAGACAATGATTTCCGCGCGCCGGGGCTGAAGCCCGACGGCAACTTCGTCCAATACGAAGTGGAAATCGTGCCGGAGCAGGACACAGCGATTGAGAACAATCGCGCCATTGCCGTGGCAAGTATGCGCGGTCAGCCGCGCGTGCTGCTCGTGGATGGTGACCTTGAGAAGGCGCGCCCGCTCGCCGACGCCCTTCGCGCAGACAAGATTGCCGTGGAATTGCGCGGGCCAAACGGAGCGCCGCGCGCACTGGATGATTTGCAACAATTCGATCTCTTCCTTCTAAGCGACCTCTCCGCGCTCACGCTCGGTCGCGAGCAGATGGAGTTGTATCGTCATTGGGTGCAGGATTTCGGCGGCGGCTTCGTTTTGCTCGGCGGCGAAAACAGCTACGGAGTTGGCGGCTATTTCCGCACACCTGTCGAGCAGATGCTGCCGGTGCGCATGGAACACAACGACCGTGAGGAATTGCCGAGCGTCGCACTCCTCATCGTGCTCGACCGCTCCGGCTCGATGTCCGCACAGGTCGCCGGACAGACAAAAATGTCGCTCGCCGATCAAGGCGCGGCGCTCGCGCTGAATGTGCTGGGTGCGCGCGATTACTTCGGCGTGCTGGCGGTGGACACGCGCGCCCATGTCGTCGCCCCGCTCGCTAAGCACGGAGCGAAGGAGCCTGTTGTTCAAAAAATTCTGAGCATCACAGCGGGCGGCGGCGGCATCTACATCTACACTTCGCTCGCCGAGAGTTTGCAGGCACTGCGCGATGTGAACGCGCGCATCAAACACGTCATCCTTTTCTCCGACGCTGCGGATGCGGAGGAAAAGAGCGCGGGCGAACAGACCGACGGTGCGCAGGGCAGCGGCACCGCGCTCGATCTCGTGTCTGCGATGGTCGCGTCGAAAATCACCACGAGCGTCGTCGCGCTCGGCACCGATCAGGACAAGGACACGGCATTTCTCCGCCAACTCGCTGAGCGCGGGCAAGGCCGCTTTTACCTCACGAGCGACGCGACGACTCTACCACAGATTTTCTCCACTGAGACGATGAAGGTCTCGCAGTCCTCGCTCATCGAGGAGCCAACGCAGGCCGTGCCCGTGACGAAGAGCGCGCTTACCGCAGGCATTGACTGGGCACAATCGCCGCTGTTGCTCGGCTACAATGCGACGAAACCAAAGCCCACCGCCGATGTGTTGCTCGCGACCGAACGCGGCGAACCGTTGCTGACGACATGGCGTTACGGGCTTGGCAATGCGGCGGCGTTCACGAGCGATACGAAGGCGCGATGGGCGAGCGAATGGCTGGCGTGGCCGGGCTACGGAAAATTTTGGACGCAGCTTGTGCGCGGGCTGCTGCGCAAGAGCGGGCCTGCTGCGTTTGAAGTCACGCGTCGCGAGGAAGGCGACCGGCTGGAATTGCGCGTGGATGCAGTGACGACAGACGGCGCTTTCCGCAACCGCCTGCCGATCACGATCACCACGCGCACGCCGGACGATGCGACGCAAATTTTGACAGCCACGCAGGACTCGCCCGGCAGCTATCGCGCATCGCTCTCGCTGCCAGTGGAAGGGACAACCGTCATCAACATCAGCTCGCCAGAACTTCCCGACGGCGGTCTCGCACTCGCTCACACGCGAAGCTACCCGCGTGAATTTCTGAGCACGGACACGGACGAGTCCCTCCTGCGGCAGATCGCCGCTGCGGGCGGTGGAAAGTTTGCGCCGCAGTCCGGAGAGGTCTTCGCGCGAATGGAACACCCGACGCAGCGGCGGCGCGACATTTCCGACTGGCTGCTCATCGCCTCAATCATACTGCTGCCGCTGGATATTTTCCTGCGCCGCAGAACATGGAGGCGGTCGCCATGATCGAAGTCGCCCATCAGCGCGGACTGTATCTGCCCGCCCACGATCTGTGGCTCGACCCGGAGCGCAGACGCGATTTTGCATTCGTCTCGCACGCACACGGCGATCACACAGCGGGACACGCCAGCGTGCTCGCGACAAAGGCAACCGCGCGCCTCATGCGCGAACGCGTGCCGGGGAAACGCAGCGAATACACGCCTGAGTTTGGCGAAGTCTGGGAGGTTTGTGATGGACGCGCAGTGTTGCTCCCGGCGGGTCATGTGCTCGGCTCGGCGCAGTTGTATTTCGAGGGCGAAGGCGGCTCGCTGCTCTACACGGGTGATTTTAAACTGCGCACCGGATTGAGCGCGGAGAAGTGCGAGTGGCGACACGCGGAGACGCTCATCATGGAAACCACCTTCGGTCTGCCCAAGCATCGTATGCCGCCTGCGGAACAGGTGCTCACTGAGATGATCGCGTGGTGTCGCGCGGCACTCGCCGATGGTGTGACTCCGGTGTTGCTCGGCTACGCGCTCGGCAAGGCGCAGGAGATTATTTGTGCGCTTCTCGCGGCGGGATTGGTGCCAATGTTGCATCACAAAGTCTGGCAGATGACGCAGCTCTACCACGAGTTGCGCCCGGAATTTCCTGCGGGTTCTGTGCGCTTCGATGCGGGAGACCCGAAGGGAAAGGTGCTCGTCTTTCCTCCGCACCTCGCGAGAGAAAAGGTGCTGGATCGCATCAAGAAAAAGCGGACGGCTGTCGTGACCGGCTGGGCGCTCGATCAGAACGTGACCTATCGCTACGGCTGCGACGCAGCTTTTCCGCTGAGCGACCACGCGGACTACGACGAGTTGCTACGCTATGTCGAACTCGTGCAGCCGAAGCGCGTGCTCACCGTGCATGGCTTCGCAGCGGAGTTTGCCGCCGACCTGCGCCGACGCGGCATCGAAGCCTGGGCGCTCGCGCAGGAAAACCAGCTCGAACTCACGCTCCCCTATTCGACTTCAACATAAGAGCGCGGATGATACCACGCACAAAGACGCAATGCAGAGAGTTGATGCGCTCAATATCTCGAGAGGTTGCGTGAGGAAAGAACGGCAACGGCGTTTTTCCTGCAAAATAAATTCAAGCATTCAGGGAAAATTTCTGAACCAGCTACAATCTCTCGCTCGTCTCTGCTTTCAGCATGTCCTTGATTGTCTCGCGACGGCTGATGAGTTCGGCGGTGCCGTCGGGCTCGACCCACACTTGCGGGGCGCGACCGATGGAATTGTAGTTGCTCGACATCGCGTAGCCGTAGGCGCCGGCATCGCGCAGCGCGAGCAGGTCGCCGGGCTCGGGGCGCGGGAGGTCGCGCGGCTGGAGCAATTCATCGCCGCCGCTGCGCGTGAAGACGTCGCCGCTTTCGCAAAGCGGACCGGCGACGACGATGGGCTCGGTCTGTGAGCCTTCTTTGCCGATGACTTCGATCTCATGGTAGCTGCCATACATCGCGGGGCGGACGAGATCCACGAAGCCCGCATCCACCATCGCAAATGTCTCCCCGGTGCCCTTTGCATTGGTGAGCGTGCGCTTCACGTCGTGGACGGTGGTGATGAGCGTGCCAGCGGGCGCGACGTAGTAGCGGCCCGGCTCGATTTCGAGACGCAGCTCGCGACCTGCGGCGGCGCAAAGTTTCGCGCGGCACGCCGCGAAAAGTTCACGCAACGGCTCGATGGAGATTTGGTTTTCACGGTCGCGATAGTGGTGCGGGATGCCGCCGCCGAGGCTCACCGCAGTGAGCGCTGGAAATTGCGGGAGCAACGCGGCGAATTCATCCGCAAGGCGCGCGAGGTTTTCGTGCAGCTCGGCGAATTGCGGTCCGCTTCCGATGTGCGCGTGCAGCATGGTGACGGTCATCCCCGCCTTCGTGGCGGCGTCGCGCACGGCGGCGAGATCGCTCGGCCAGATGCCGTGTTTCGATGACGGGCCGCCCGTGTCGCACGTGTTCACATGGCCGTGGCCGAAGCCCGGATTCACGCGAATCGAGATCGGCCCGCGATATCCGGCGGTGGCGAGCTGGCGCACCATTCCGGGCGAACCGATGTTCGGCAGGAGATTGTTTTTTAAAACGACATCGAGCGCGTTGTCGCGGAACACATCGGCGGTGAAGCACACGACCGGCGGCTCATTTCCCGCCGCGTGTCCCGCACGCAACGCTCGCAGCGCCTCATTGCCCGAGACGGCATCAATCCAGATTCCCGCGTTCGCCATTTCGCGCAGCACCTTCGTCGCCGGGCACGCCTTCATCGCGAAGCGCGCCTGAACACCGGGCGTGCTGGTGATGTGGCGGATATCGGCGATGCGCTGGCGGATGATCGCGGCGTCGTAGAGCCAGAAAGGCGTGCCGACTTTTGCGGCGAGCTTGCGGACAAGTGTGGCGTCGAGCTTCATAAAGGGCGCGGAAGATGCAGAGACAGGCCGCGACGCGCAAGCATCGGCGTGGCGGCTGAATTTAACCACGAAGACACGAAGGGCACGAAGCGGGAAATGAATTAGGATAGCAGGTAGGCGGGTCGGATTGATGGCTTGCCTTCTTGCTTCCTTCGCTGCTTCGCCGCTTCGCGGTTTAACCACGATGATGAACCGCGAAGAAGCGAAGCAGCGAAGATTTACCACCGCCAGGGTGCGACAAACGAAGACGTTCCATGTGCGTCTCCTTTCCTGCCTTCCTGCCTTCCTAATTTAAAATGTGAAATCTCCTTCGTGCGCTTTGTGTCTTCGTGGTTCGTTCCACGTTTTCAAGCGCGTTCCGCACGCTGCTATTTTCCGATGCAAAAGCTGCTGAAAATCACGTCGAGCAGTTCTTCGGAATCCATGCGGCCCACGATATCGCCGATGGCGTTCATCGCGTCTCGCAGTTCCTCGGCGATGAATTCCGCCGACAGCGCATCGTCGAACGCCCGCATCGCCGCTTGCAGAAAATCGCGCGCCTTTTCCAAGCACGCTGCGTGGCGTGAATTGATGGCGAGACTCCAATCCGTGCGGGCCGCGCCGCCTGTGGCCACAGCGACGATGGCATCCGCGAGGGCGTCCTCTCCTTTACCCGTGAGGCACGAAAGCCGGACGCCATTCACGTTGGCCCAGCCGGGATGCTCGCCGAGATCGTGTTTGTTCAAAACGAGAAGTTCACTCTTCGGCGGCGCATCAGTGAAACATTCGAGTGCCTGGCCCGACATTTGATCGAGCGGCGGCAGATGCGAGTCCACTAGGTGCAGCCGTAAATCCGCGCGCTCTATCGCACGGTGCGTGCGCTCGATGCCTGCGACTTCGATTTCGTCGTCCGTGTCGCGGATGCCTGCGGTGTCCACGAGGCGGATCGGGATGCCACGAATGTTGATCGTCTCTTCGATCACATCGCGCGTCGTGCCGGGGCGCGGACTCACGATGGCGCGTTCGTGGCCGAGCAGCAGATTCAGCAGCGAAGATTTCCCCACATTCGGCGCGCCAAAGATCACCGTGCGCAACCCTTCACGCAGCACGCGCCCCTGCCCAGCCGTGGCGAGCAGCGCCTCCACATCCGCAAGCACGTTGGCGATGCGCCCCCGCAGCAGCGCGTCGGTATCGGGATCGATGTCTTCGTCCGGGAAATCAATGAACGCCTCCACGTGCGCGAGCGTCTCCAGCACTTGCTGGCGCAGTGCGCGGATGCGATCACCGAGCCGACCTTCGAGCTGCTCCGTCGCGGCGCGCAGAGCGAGTTCCGTCTGCGCGCTGATGACATCCATCACCGCCTCGCACTGCGTGAGGTCGAGCTTGCCATTGAGATACGCCCGCTGAGTGAACTCCCCCGGCCCTGCAGCCCGCGCCCCGTTTCGCAAAAGCGCCGCCAGTATCTGACGCGAAACCAGCACGCCGCCGTGGCAGGCAATCTCCACCACATCCTCGCCCGTGTAGCTCGCCGGTGCGCGGAAAACCGTCAGCAACACATCATCCAGCTTTTTCTCCCCGTCAAAAATCGCCCCAAACTCCGCATGACGCGCAGACAGTTCGCCGACCTTCCGCCTCCCGCGCCAAAGCGCCTCCGCCACATCGCAAGCAGCCGCCCCGCTCACGCGCAAAAGCGCAACAGCAGCTTCGCCAAAAGCAGTCGAAATGGCAGCGATGGTATCACTCATCCCCGCCTCTTACCCATCCCGCGCAATTGCCGCCAGCTTTACGGTGAAAATGGCACCGCATGATGTGCAATCCACTAGTTTGAAAAATACGATTGAATGCCACGTTTCCAAGCCGGGTTGATAAACAAAAGATGACAGTAAATGTGTTTGTCGCTCCCCCCTCACAAAGACTACATCGCGCCCGCATGATTGCTGACGAGAAATCTCCACCGGTCAGTTCCGCTCCACTTGGTGCTGACGCCGATCTTCTAAAGGAAGTTCCACTCTTCAATCTCCTCGACGATCACGAGCGCGCAGAACTCGCAGCACAGCTTGATGTCGTCCACTTTGCTGCGGGCCAGACCATTTTCAATTACGGCGATCCCGGCGACGCCATATTCGTCATCAGCTCCGGCGAGGCCGAGGTGTTTTTCAAAAATGACACCGGCGAACGCATCGTGCTGGAAGTCGCCACGCGCGGCGATTTCTTCGGCGAACTCTCCATGCTCGACAGCGGCACCCGCAGCGCCTCCGTCGTGGCCACCAAGGACATGACCGCCCTCCGTCTGGATCGTGTTGATTTGGAAAAATTTCTCCAACTCCGCCCGCAGGCAGCCATGGACCTCCTCGCCGCTATGGGCAAACGACATCGCGTCACCGTCGAGCGACTGCGCCACACCGCCACGCGCAACGTGAACGAAGAGTCCGAAGACAAGCGCACCCTCGTGCAGAAGGCCGCCGACATGATTGCCGAGTTTTCCGGCAGCATCCCGTTTCTCCTCATCCACGCGGTCATCTTCACCGCATGGATTGTCGTGAACCACTTTCCCGACCTCGCCTTCGATCCCTATCCCTACGGCCTGCTCACCATGGCCGTGTCGCTCGAAGCCATCTTCCTCTCCGTCTTCGTCCTCCTCAGCCAGAACCGGCAGGCTGCGAAAGATCGCATCCACGCCGACATCGAATACGACATCAATTTGAAGGCCGAACTGGAAATCGCACAGCTCCACGAAAAGCTGGACCGTCTCACCGGCGACGTCCTCACACGCCTCGAACGCGTCCACCAGCTATTGCCCAAAAACACCGATTTGGAAATCGCCGAGCTGGAAATGAAGGGGCTCCACAGATTGACCAAGGACAATTAGCCAGCGTTTGCCGCACAGTGCGGAAGCGCTACGAGACAACGCATCCCCAGCCCAAGCCCCCGCCACATCAAGCGCCGCCGCCCCGCTCACGCGCGGATAGTGCCACCTGCATTCCTGCAAAGCAACGCGCGCAGCAAACCGGGCGGGCCGTTGCCAGCCCGCCCGGTCACGAGAACCTGCGCGGTGCCGCTTACGGCCGCAGCATCGTATGCACCGCGGCGAACGAGTTGTCGGTGAAGGTCAGCTTCGTCACCAGCTCCAGATTGTCATTGGAGAACCTCGCGCCGGGCGTCTTGCTCCTGGCAGTCAGCCCGCCGATGATCTTCACCGTCTTCGCGCCGACCATCGTCCGGCCCTCCTGGAAGACGAGCTGGCCAAAGCCCGTGTTATCAAAGAACCACAGCCCGTAGTCATTCGCCGCGGTGATGGTGCGGCCATCCTGCTTCATGTAGCCCGTGAGGAGCACGCAGCCGTTGCCGCACGCGGTCTCCGACGAGAACTTGCTGAACACCGCGCCCGGCACCCCCGGTGCCGGCATGTTTTGCTGCGCGACGATTTCCGCCGCGACCGCGCCGCCTGCCGCCAGGAGAAGCGCGCACACCGCCGAGTTATTCGTCTTGTCGATCCCCGGTCCCTTGACCGTGGCCATGAACAACAGGGTGCCGTCCTCGCCGAGCACCGCGTCTCCGGTAAAGCCGTCAATGGTGTTGCCGCTCGCGACGTTGCGGTCGGGGTTCACGCTGCTGCCGTTATGCACCACCATGGAGACGCTGTCCGGGGTTTCGATGGTCGCCCCGGTGAGCACACCGGCAATCCCCGAACCGTTGCCCATCGTCTTGCTGCCCCACTTCACGAGCACGGCCACATCGCCGCGCGCATTGATGCACGGGAGGCCGACGAAGGTGAGGAGCGCATCGGCGGGCACGCCCGAGCCGAGCACGCCCGCGCTGGGCGCGATGTCGCCTTTGGCCCAAAGCTCCGCGTGCATCGGCACGGCGGGGAGCGCGAAGGTGCAGGGGCCGCTCAGGCACGGCATCCAGGTATTCCCGCCATTCACGCTCAGCTCGGTGAACACATCGAAGAAGCTCCCGATGCGATACGTGCCGTCCGGCACGGTGGTGATGGACGTGCGGCCGAGGGACGGTTCCGTGGGGCTTTCGCGGATCATCACCCCGGCTGGCAGCGTGCCGCCGGAGACATCGAGCGCGAGCATCTCCGTGTCGAAGAACCGCGTGTTCCCGGAATCCAGATAGCTCGTGATGCGCTCCGTCATGTTGCACGGCGCGCGGAAGGGCGTGAAGGTCTGGCCGCCATCCGTGGACACCTCGCCTGCCAGCAACCCGATCAGGATCACCACGATCCCGCCCGAAGACGGCGGCGGGGGAGACGAATTGGTCGGATTGACGAGCACCGCATTGCGAATGACCAGCCCGCCCGCAAACGTTGGGACGTAGGAGAACATCGGCGCAGGGGGCGGGAGATTCGGCGTCGCGAAGGTATTCTCACCGGAGGGCGCGATCAGGGTCAGGCGTTCGGAAGCGGCCGCCGGCACCCACGTCTGCCCGCCATCGGTGCTGATCTCGGTGAAGACGTCGAAGAAGCTATCTATGAGATAGTTTCCCGCGCTTGAGACGTCCTGAATATTGACCGTGCCCGCCGAAGCCAGCGTGGGGCTTTCGCGGACCATCACCCCGGCGGGCAGATCGCCGCCTTGGATATTGAGCGCCAGCATCTCCGTGGAATAGTGGGTCGCATCGATAGCGGTAATGGTGAAGCTCACCGTCGCCAAGGCGCTGATATGCTGAACGGGCGAGCCGGCACCCATCTGGACATCCATATGCACCCTCATCCCGAATTCCAGCGAGTGGGTCTGGTTCCCACCCGGCCGGAACGGCGGCGGCGCGTCCGAGTGGTCGGGCCGCACCAGCCGGAGCTTGCTGACCACCACGCCCGTGCCGGGAAACTTGATGATCCCATCGGATTCTATATCTGCGAGCAGATGGGGGAGCACGCCGGCGGCGTAAACGCCCATCGGCGGCAGCAGCAGGTTATTGGGAAACTCGATGACGATCGGTCGCTCCCCAGCGAGCGCGGGTAGCGCAGCGGCGAGGGCGAAGCCGAGGGTGAGGAGACGGAGTGTTGTTTTCATGGTGGTAGGTGGTTGAAATGCCCGCCACGGATCGGTGTTGGTGTTTCCCGCAGCAGTGGATTCTGAAAATCGCCACAGAGGTGACTCAGCGAAACTCGCGCAACCGCAGGAGAAGTTTTTCCTCCGCGCGAGCCCCGGCAAATGGCCAGAGAGATGGTCTCGATAAAGCGGGGGCAGCATCGGCCTTCAATCAGCCCAAACAAGACAAATCGCTCATTTAATTTCAGACGTGTGCGCACCCCGTGAGTTTTTCGAGACGAGCATCTGCTGCACTGCCAAAATGATTATTTTGAGGAAGTCGGGAAAGTCAGATGGAGGATGCGAAAAACCACAAAGCACTTCTCGACGCGTTCATGCCGATTTACGAAGGTGAGAAGGCTCGCATTTCCGGCTCGTAGCCAAAGCAAATGAATCCACAGCCTGATCAACACACACCACACGGCTTGCACCTCCGGGCGATTGTCTTCGGGCTCGCGTTTCTTTCGTTCGCCTGTCTGCTCGGGCAGTTCTTCGGCTTTTGGACGATGCACGTTTTCGGCTGCTGGGTGCTGCCGTCTGCGACGGCCTTACTGGCCATCATCGCTTATCGAGCGCGGCGGCAGGCACCGGGTGTCGCGAGTCCGCATACTTGGATTGTGCGCGGGACTGTCGGCGGAGTCGTGGCTGCGGTGGCCTACGATTTGTATCGGCTGCCGTTCGTGCTCGGTGGCGCGCCGCTCTTTAAAGTGTTTCCAAAGTTTGGCCAGATGCTGCTCGGTGCCGATGAACCAACATGGCTCGTGCAGCTTTTGGGCTGGGCCTATCATTTCTCCAACGGTGCCGCGCTCGGCATCATGTTTCTGGCGATGGTCGTGCGGCCCAATCCGCGCGTGCTGTTCTGGGGCGCGGTGGCGTGGGCGCTGTTCGTCGAGGCGATGCTGCTCGCGACGCCCTATCCCGGCTATTTCGGTTTTCAAATCAACGGACGTTTCCTCTTCCTCACCATCTCCGCGCACCTCGTCTTCGGCCTCACGCTCGGCTGGTGGTGCCGCCGCTTCGCTTTTGCTCGCGCACGTGTGGCGATGTGAATGAATGCGGCGTCCTCCTCTTTTCAACAAAGTGCAGCCAAAGGAACGAGACGGGGGATGCTTGCCGTGGTGCGCTTCCGCGTGACACACTTCATCAGGCTGCCCAGCCTGCATCACACATCCGCATGAAGAGCCGCCTCGATCAGCTTCTCGTCACACTCGGGCTCTTTGAGAGCCGGGAAAAGGCACGCCGCGCCATCATGGCGGGGCAGGTGCGCGTGGGTGATCAAGTCGTGGACAAGGCGAGCCGGGAGTTTCCCGACGATGCTGCCGTGACTGTGGCGACGCCTGACCGCTATGTCGGGCGTGGCGGGCATAAAATGGAAGCTGCGCTCACGCATTTCGCCGTGAACCCGACCGGCCTCACGTGCCTCGACATCGGCGCAAGCACCGGCGGTTTCACCGACTGCCTGCTCCAGCACGGTGCTGCGAAAGTGTGGGCGGTGGATGTCGGCCACAGCCAGCTCGACTGGCGCATTCGTTCCGACTCGCGCGTGGTCGTTCGCGAAAAACTCAACGCCCGCCACATCACGCGCGCGGATGTGCCGGACGCCATCGCGCTCATTGTCGCCGATGTGTCCTTCATTTCGCTCACGCTCATCATCCCGCCTGCGCTGGAATTGCTCACACACGAAGGCGCGATGCTTGTGCTCATCAAGCCGCAGTTTGAATTGCGCCGCGAGGAAGTCGCCCGTGGTGGTGTCGTGAAAGACCCCGCGCTCCACACTGCCGCCGTGGAGCGAATCCGCACTTTCGTGGAGCAAATGCCCGCATCATCGGCGGGGCTCCGATTGAAATGGAATGGCGTGATCGAATCGCCCATCCTCGGCGGCGAGGGGAACAAGGAATTTCTGGCGTGCCTGCGTGCGGAGTGATGGCGCATGAACGGATTTGGAATGACGAATGACTTGCGAACGACTATGCGTCGCGCGTGAGCAGCACCCGCCACATCGGACTCATTGCCAACGACTCGAAGCCGCAGGCTCGTGATGTCGTGCAATCGCTCGTGCGCGAATTTTCCGGGCGCGGCGTCCAGCTTCACCTCGACCACCGGGCCGGTCGTCTCATCGGCGCGGAAAATGGCCTCACCGAACCGGAGTTGGCAGACACATGCGAAATGCTCATGGTGCTCGGCGGCGACGGCACCATCCTCCAGGTCCTCCACGCGCTCGGCAGCAAGCTCTGCCCGCTGCTCGGCATCAATCTCGGCACGCTCGGTTTTCTCACCACCGTCTCGGCGGCGGATCACCTCAGCGCTGTCGAGGCCATCATCGCGCGCAAATTCACACTCAGCGAGCGCACTTTGCTGAAAGTGGACATCCTCCGCGAAGGACAAGTCATCAGTTCCCGAATCGCGCTCAACGACGCCG
Organism: uncultured Spartobacteria bacterium; assembly: GCA_903929475.1. Classification (GTDB taxonomy): domain Bacteria; phylum Verrucomicrobiota; class Verrucomicrobiia; order Chthoniobacterales; family Chthoniobacteraceae; genus SXWH01. The sequence goes on along the minus strand of CAIYUV010000184.1, from coordinate 11,713 downwards.
TCGTCAGCCGCGGCAAACTTTCCCGCCTCATCCGCCTCGCCGTGCATATCGGTCGCGACGTGCTCACCGAATACAACGCCGACGGCCTCATCGTCGCCACGCCCACCGGCAGCACCGCCTACAGCCTCAGCGCAGGCGGCCCGATCCTCACGCCGGACAGCGATGTCTTCGTGCTGAACCCCATCTGCCCCCACGTTCTCACCAACCGCGCCGTGATCGTGAGCGACCACAGCACCATCGAAATCACGCCCGCCGATTTGGAAAGCAGCATCTACCTCACGCTCGACGGGCAGAACGCGCAACACATCCAGCCCGGCGAAAGCATCCGCATCAGCAAAGCCCCGCAGCGCCTCCCGCTCGCCTCGCTCGAAGGCGTTTCCTATTTTGAAGTGCTCCGGCAAAAGCTGAAGTGGAGCGGCACGGCGGTGTAGTCCGCTCAGCCAGCAAGCACGGCGAGCGCGGCGTCGAGTTCGGCCTCGGTATTATAAAAGTGCGGACTGAAGCGCAGGTAGTCGCGACCTTCGCGATCGTGGCGGAGCGAGCAGGTCACGTCCGCTTTTTCCAACTGCGCGAATAGCTCCGTAGCGCTGCGCTGCGGATGCCTAAACGTCGTGATACCGCTCGCCATTGGGCCGTCAGCGGGGCCGTTGATTTCAAAACCAAGCGCGTGCAGGCGCGGGACGAGATGGGCTTTGAGTTCGAGGATGCGCGCGGCGACGCGGTCGAGGCCGTGATGGAGAAACAGTTCGATAGCCGCCTTCATGCCGTAGATGCCGGAGATGTTCAGCACGCCGGGTTCGTAGCGTTGCGCGGTGGGCATGAAGCGCACTTCGTCCTGCGCGATGAAGTTTGGAGAAAAAACATTCCATGCGCCGATGAGCGTGGGGCGGCAAAGGTCGAAGTGCTTTCGCTTCACATACACAATGCCGATGGCCATAGGGCCGAGCATCCACTTGTGCGCGTCGGCGCTGAGGAAATCCACATGCTCCACGCTGAGCGGAAAAGCGCCGAGCGTTTGGATTGCATCGAGTGAAAACAACACCCCACGCGTGTGGAGCATCTTTCCAATCGCATCCACATCGATCCGGGCGCCGGAGAAAAAATGCGCGCTCGCGAGGGCGACGAGCCTCGTGCGCGGAGTGAGCGCTGCCTCGACGAGCGCGGGCGTGATTTCGCCCGGGCGCTCGGGCTGGAGCAGTTTCACAACAACGCCCTTTCGCCGCAGTTCCAGCCACGGATACACATTCGCCGGGTAGTCCGCCGCGTAGCAGATCACTTCGTCGCCTGGTTGCCACGGGATGCCGTTGGCAAAAAGGGAAAGCCCGAGCGAAGTGGGGCCGAGCAGTGCGATTTCGTCGGCATCGGCCCCGATGAATTGCGCACACACTTTGCGCGCCTCCTTCACATCGCGAAGCACCTCCGCAAATTCCTGAGGCATCTCCGCCGATTGACGGACGTGCGCGCCCATCGCATCTGCCGCGCAAGCTGGTAGCCCGCAGACGGCGGCGTGGGCGAAGAAACGCTTGTGACGGCAGATTGGAAAAAGGCGCTGACGCTCGGCCTCGTCGGGAAAAAGATTCATTGCGCTGTTTGTGGCGGCGGTGGTGGCGGAAGTTTTTTCAACGTCTCCTCATCCGCGAGCTTGGTCGTCACTTTGTATTCACGCTCCACTTTCACCTCCCTCCCCTGCTCGTCCTGATAGTGGTAGGAGGTCGTGCTGAATGTCGGCTCCGGTGGTAGCGGGCGCGGTGGTGCGCCCATTTGCTTCCATGTGTCTATGATGTGGAAAATCGCCATGTATGCGACGAGCACGGCGACAGCGACACAGACGGTGAGCTTGAAATTCATTTTGCCTTCCGTGACTTCGCGCCGGCCTCGATGAGCTTCCAGAAATCATCCCGCTTGCTCAGCTCCTCGTCTTCGCCGAGCGAAAGCCTGGAGCGGAAAAGAAAATCCCGGAGCGAGTTTTTGTGCAGCACGCGATGGACGGTGATGCCCTCTGCGCTGCGCTCGAAGTAAAGCCGGTGATCCTTCGCGCGGTAACGGTAGAGCTTTTTGCCATCGCGTTCGAGCGCGCCAAATTTTCCGGGGTCGAGGTCGTCGAGGTTGTCCGGCAGCACCGCGAACTCGGCGAGCAGGTCGAGTTGGAGGTCTTTCGGCAGTGCGGCCATTTCGGCGGCGCTGATTTCGTTGAAAACGATTTGATACATGGGCGTGGAAGCTATTGGGAATCCTGCGCGGAGGAAACAGCGGAATCAAACGGCACCCGCGCGACCCGCGTGCCGATGCCTGTGAAAATATCCCACGCGATGGTGCCCGCACGTTCGGCGAGATCGGTGGCGGGGATTTTCTCATCGCCCTGTTTGCCGAGCAGCACAGCCTCCTCGCCGGGCGCGATGTCGGGGAGCGCGGTCACGTCCACCATGATTTGATCCATCGTCACGCGACCCAGCACGGCGCAGCGCTGACCGCGAATGAGCACGGATGCGCCACGCCCGGAAAGCTGGCGCGGGTAGCCGTCGGCGTATCCCACGGCGAGCGTGGCGATGCGCATCGGTGCGGGCGTGGTGAAAGTGCGTCCGTAGCTCACTCCACGGCCCGCGATGAAATCACGCACGAGCAACACGCGCGTTTTCCACGTCAGCGCAGGACGCAATTTCGACTGAAACTCCGCACGCGGCGCGACGCCGTAAATCGCAAGACCCGCGCGCACCAGAGCACCAGCCTGTTCGGGGAAAGCAATGAAGCCCGCGCTGTTTTCGATGTGGATGAGCGCATCAGCGGGCAGCCCGCGCTCGCGCATCGCAGTCACGAGCGTGTGAAAACGCGTGAGCTGGGCGCGTGTGAAAACATCGTCGTCATCGGCGACGGGAAGATGCGAGCAGACGCCTGCGACTTCGATGCCAGGCATCGCAAACACGCGTTCAGCCACGGCGAGCGCATCGCTTTCGCAAACACCCATGCGGCCCATGCCCGTATCCACCACGAAATGCACGCGGACCTTCGCGCCGGTCGAGAGTTTGGAAAATGCGACAGCTTCCTCGAACGACGACACCGCCGGAACAAATCCTTCGTCCACAATGTGCGCACGCTCCGATGGCAGTGCCGCACCCAGCAGAAAGATCGGAGTTTTCCCCGCATGATGCGCGGCCTCGCGCGCCTCGGCGAGATTCGCCACGCCAAACATTTTCACGCGCCCCGCGAGTGCGTCCATCACGGGGGCAAGCCCGTGGCCGTAGGCGTTTGCCTTCACCACGGCCATGATTCCGACGTTCGGCGAGTGCGCGCGGAGCGCTGAGAGATTGTGCCGCAGGGCAGCGCAATCCACCTCAGCCCAGCAGCGGAATGGTTCAATATTGGAAGAGAGACTGGACAAGCGCCCATGAAGGAGCACAAAACCAGCGCCGTTGCCAACTTCTCCTATGCGAAAGCCACTGGTTATTCTTTTTTCACTCGCCCTCTCCATCGCGCCTCTCACCGCGCAAGAGCCTATTCCGCGCGCCCGCGTGGTGGCACCACCCGCAGCCGAAAAGCCCAAGCCCACCCCGGCCCCACGCCACTCACTCGGCGAGGTGCTCTTTGGAAAAAAGCAAACACCCACGCCAACGCCCGCACCCACGCCAAGGCCGCGTCAGCGCCAGCGCGCGCGTGCCACGCAGGAGGAACCAGTCGCTGCACCTGCCGAAGCAAAACCCGACGCGCAGCCAAAGCCCGAGGCGAAGCCTGACGCCGCACCCGCTGAAAAAGCGGAACCAAAGCCAAAGCCCGCTCTCATCACCGCACCGGAGTCCGCACCCGAGCCTGCGGCAAAACCAGACGCAGAACCCAAGAGCGAACCCGCTGCAAAAGCCGACGCCGAGCAAAAGGCCGAACCCAAGCCCGAGGAACCAAAACCGGCGAAGGGAACAAAGGGCCGCAAACCCAAGCCGGAAAAACCAGCGAAACCCGACACCGCCGGAATGGACGACGCCACGAAATTCAAAACCCTCAAAGCCCTCGCGCTCGAAGACGCGCAGATCAAGGAATTGAAAGCCAAGGCCGACAGCGCCGTCAGCGAAGCCGATGCACACCGCGCATCCGTCGCATACAACAAGGCACTCTTCCAAAAAATCCGCGAACTCGATCCCTCCGTCGCGCCCTACTCCGAGAAAATCGAGCAGGCGATGATGAAGCGCCTCAACAGCGAAAAACGCGACGGGGAATAGAGTGACGAACGAGCAGCCCCACGCGCTTCGTCAGCCGGAATCCGTCATTCGTCATCTCTACTTCCACATCCCCTTTTGCCCGAAGCTGTGCCCGTATTGCAGCTTCTACGTCGAAGTCGGCGGGAAAAATAAAAACCGCGCGTTTCTCGATGCCCTGCTGCGCGAAGTGGACGACGCCGCTGCGCACCACACGCTCAAGCCGGAGACGATTTACTTCGGCGGCGGCACGCCGACATCGCTGCTCACGGATCAGCTCGACTACCTGCTCGGTGGCCTTCGCGAGCGGCTCGACCTTTCCGCACTCCGCGAATGGACGCTCGAAGCAAACCCCGCCACCGTCCGCGCGGAAAAAGCCCGACTGCTCCGCGACATCGGTGTCACGCGCATCAGCCTCGGCGTGCAATCGTGGGACGACGAACTCCTCCTCACACTAGGTCGCGTTCACAATTCCAAGCAGGCTGAGAACACCTATCACATTCTGCGCGACGCCGGATTTCCCAGCGTGAATCTGGATCTCATGTTCGCCGTGCCCGGCCAGACACACGCGCAGTGGCACACCACGCTGGAAAAAACCATCGCCCTAGCGCCAGATCACATTTCCTCCTACTGCCTCACCTACGAAGAGGACACCGACTATTTTCGCAAACTCACCGGCGGCACGTTCCGGCAGGACGACGAGCGCGACGCGCAGCTTTTCGAGACCACGATGGATACGCTCGCGGCGGCGGGCTTCGCACAATACGAAATCTCCAACTACGCACGCCCCGGCCACGAATCGCAACACAACCGCGCGTATTGGTTTGGCGCGGATTACCTCGGATTCGGCCCCGGCGCATTCAGCACCATCGGCAACGAGCGCTGGGAAAACGTGCGCGACACCGCCGCCTACACACAACGTGTGCTCACTGGTGAAAGCGCAGGCGCATTTCGAGAAACACTCACCCAGACCCAGCGAGCCGGAGAAATCGCCGCATTCCGAATGCGCACCGCCGAAGGAATGTCGCGCACGGAACTCGCGCCGTGGACCGCCGCGATGGAGGAATTGGAAAAACTCGGCCTACTCGAAACCAGCGGCGAAAACCTGCGCCTCACGCGCCGCGGCAGGATGCTCGCAGACAGCGTCGGCGAAGCACTCGTGTAGCGCGACTACCGCATCGCCGCTTCGCCGACGAACGGATTGGTTTTTCTTTCGTGGCCGAGCGTGGTGGCGAGGCCGTGGCCGGGGAGGACTTTCACATCGTCGCCGAGCGGCCAGAGTTTTTCGCGGATGCCGTGCAGCAGGAGCGCATGATCACCGCCGGGCAAATCCGTGCGCCCGATGCTCCCGGCAAAAAGCACGTCGCCGCCGAACAGCACGCGCTCATCCTTTTGAAAAAAGCACAGACTGCCCGGGCAGTGGCCGGGCACGAGCAGCACTTGGAAAGCGAGACCCTCCACGTTGAGCGACGGCGTTTCCTCGATGAGGATGTCGGGCGTCAGAGTTTCGATTTCCCAATTAAAACCCAGCCGCGTGAAAAACTGGGCGTCGCTCACCATCGGGACGCAGTCCGCGTGGCAGCCCACGCGACATCCGTGCTCGCGCTGGATGCGCGCCGCGTCCCACACGTGGTCAATGTGTCCGTGCGTGAGCAGCAAAGTTTTCACACGATGACCGCGCTCTGCCAGCCAGTCGGCGGCCTCCTGCGGCGCATCCACGAGGATGCCGTGCGCGGGGAGGAAGAAGCAATTCGTGTCGAAGATTCCGCCGGTAAAAAAATCCATTTCCATATCCGCGCCAATTACGCGTGCGCCGCGCAAAGTGTCGAGCGCGTGCAGCAATTTTTAACCACGAAGACACGAAGAACACGAAGGCGATTTTATTTTTGAAGCAGGAAGGCAGGAAAGCGAGGCGAGGACTATTTGGTCTATGAACATCATCGCGGAATCCGTCGCATTTCCGTAGCAGCAAGGCTTCGTGCTCTTCGTGTCTTCGTGGTTCCATCTGCATCGCCCGGCTTAATCAGTGAAAAGAAAAGGGCGGGAAGCTCGCGCCTCCCGCCCTTGGGTTGATTCGATGTCTGATGAAACTTACTTGGTCGCTGCGGGCTTGTTTGCTCCGCCGGCAGCTCCGTCGGGGCCGCCACGATGATGGCCTGGGCCGCCGCCATGTTCCTCGCGGGCCTTCTTCATTTTCTCCTTCTGCTCGGGTGTGAGCACATTTCCGATTTCCTCCATCTGGGCTTTCATCGCCTCGTGAAATTTCGCTTTGTCCTCGTCGGTCAGGTTATCGCGGCCCTTTTCACGGAGCGCCTTCAGTTCGTCCGCAGTCTTTGCGAAGATGGCCTTGATCTTGTCCTGCTGATCCTGAGTGAGACCGAGGTGCTCGGTCATCCTCTTCAAGCGTTCCTCGGGAGTTCCCCCATGGCCTTGGCCGCCGGGACCACCCTTGTGCTCGCCTGCGGGTTTGCCATCAGCTGGCCCGGCAGCGGGCGCGTCTGCGGCCAGAATGAATGTTGGTATTGAAAGCAGCGCGGTGGCTGCAACGGTGAGTATGTAGTTTTTCATAGCAGGCAGGAAAACAACACACACCGGCAGGAGTTGCACAACATGTTGAAATTTTCATCCGCGGATGCCGAGGCCGATGACTTCGCGGAGGTATTTGAGGGAGCGTTCGAGTTCTGCTTTTTGATAATCCTGCTCGGCTTTCTTTTTGTCCGAGCCTTCGGCTTTGAATGGCGGGATGGCGTGGCCGCGTTTGGCGAGGGCCTCGAAGTGGGCGAGAGCCTCGGGGCGCTTGTCGTAGTTCTTCCAGAATTCTTCCTTTTTGTAGGGGAAGTTGTGGGAGAAGCCGCTGATGGTTTCGATCATGATGGGAACCTTCGGGCAAAGTTCCAGCCAGCGGGCGCTGTATTTTTTCCAGTCCATCAAACCCTCGCCGGCGGCTGTCCACGCGACGCTCGCACCATCGGGCGTCTCCCAAATCATGTCGTCGCGCAGGCTGGAGCAGATGGTGTAGGGACCGAGGATTTCGAGGACGTCCTGCGGGTCTTCGAGTGTCCACGCGGCGTTTCCGCTGTCAATGTTCACGCCGACGAAATCCTTGCCGGCTTCCTCGATCATCTCGCGCAGTTCCCACGAGTGCATGTCGCCTGCGTGGTTTTCGACGGCGATTTTGACTCCCGCATCAAGCGCCGCACTCCGGCAGGCCTTGAGCACTTTCACCGTGTCCGCCATGCGCGCGCGGATGCCGCCCTCGGTTGCACGATCCTCCATCGCGCCGAGCACGCAGCGATAGACGGGCGAGCCAAGCGTCTTCGCCACGCGGATGCCGAGGCGAAGATGCTCCTCCGCCGTGCCCCACGTTTTGCGAAAGCGAACGCTCGTGGGACAAATGCTCCAGCCGCCCGCGTAGAGCGCGATGCCGAGGTCGGCGGCTTTTTTGCGCACCTCTCGCAGCGCTGCGTCCTCGAGCGACTCGTAGCTTTCGATGTCGCTGATGAAAATGGCGTCGCACTTGAGCTGCGCGGCGTAGTCGAGCAATTGAGCAGCCTTCCAGCCCATCGCGCGCAAGGCGAAATTGTCGAAGCCCAGCCCGATGCCGGGTTTCTTTGTTTCCGCGAAGGCGGGGGGCGGCGAGGGCTGCGGTGATTGTGGCGAGAAAGGTGCGTCGGGTTTGCATGGTGGATTTGGCGAATGTGCGAGAGCGATGACGCGGGATGCGCGGCGAGCCAAGCGCGAAGTCATTACAATAAGATGAAGGCACGATGCTTGACTTGGCGGGGTCGGCTCCTAGCCTCTCGCGAAATTTCCAAAAAGCTGTGAAGCACCTGCTCCTGATCGCACTCGCCCTCATTTCCATCCCGCTCGCTCGCGTGCAAGCCGCCGACGCCCAAGTCCTCGATGGCGTCGCGGCAGTGGTGAACAATGACGTGGTCACCTTCTCCCAAGTGCGCGAATTGACGACGGCCATCGAAAACGCGGCGAAGGCAAATTTCTCCGGCGCGGCGCTCACGGAAAAAATCAAGGAAGTGCGCACGCGCGCAGTGAACGACCTCATTGACCGCCAGCTCATCATCCAGGAATTCCGCACCATGAAGGCGAGCATCCCGCCGCACGTTGTGAATGACCGCATCAACACGATTGTGCGCGAGGAATTCGGCGGCGACCGCGCGGCTTTCCTGAAAACGATTGCCGCGCAGGGCTACACGATGGACCGCCTGCGCAAGATGGAGGAGGAGAAAATCATCGTGCAGGCGATGCGTGCGCGCGAAGTGAAAGGCGACCCCATCATCCCGGCGGGGCGCGTCGAGAGCTACTACCGCGAGCATCTTCAGGAATGGACGACCAACGACGAGGTGAAGCTGCGCATGATCAAAATCGCCGGGGGCGGCGAGCCGGATAAAAAGCTGAAAATGATGAAGGAGATCCGTGGAAAGATTGTCGGCGGCGCGGACTTTGGCGACATGGCGCGCATTTACTCCGACGACTCCACGCAGGACAAAAGCGGCGACTGGGGCTGGGTGAAGCGCGGCGATCTTTCGCAGGACATGGAGCACATCGTCTTCTCGATGTCCGTGGGCAAGACAAGCGACATCGTCACACTGAACGGAAGCTTTTACCTCCTGCTCGTCGAGGAAAAGAAGGCAGGCGTCTCCAAGCCGCTGAAAGAAGTGCGCGAAGAGATCGAGCGCCAGTTGATGCAGCAAGAGCGCCAGAAAATGCAGCAGGGCTGGCTGGAACGCCTGCGGAAAAAGGCGTTCATCAAAATCTACTGATGCCACGGCGCGTCATCGGCATCACGCTGGGAGACGGCGCGGGCATCGGGCCGGAGGTCGTGCGCAGCGCGCTCGCCAGTGGAAAGCTGGACGCCGACTTTGAATATCGCATCATCGGCGACGCGGGCGGAGCAACGCCCGGACAACCAACCACCACGAGCGCGAAAGCCGCACTGGACGCGCTGGAGGAATCCGCACGGCTCGCGCTGGCCGGGGAAATCTGCGCCGTCGTCACCGGGCCTGTCAGCAAAGTGCGGATGCACGAAGTCGGCTTCGCATTTCCGGGGCAGACGGAATTTTTCGCCAGCCGCTGGCACGCCCCCAACCACGCCATGTGCCTCACGGGTGGCGCGCTCACCGTCGCGCTCGTTACCGCGCACGTGCCGCTGAAAGACGTGCGGTTGACCGTGCCGGAAATCATGCGCACCGGCGAACTGCTCGCCGATTTCCTCACGCTCCGACTCGGCAGAACGCCGCGCATCGCCGTCGCGGGACTCAATCCCCACGCAGGCGAAGGCGGCGACCTCGGCCGCGAGGAAATCGAAATCATCCAGCCCGCGCTCGACCTCCTCGGCGGCGACGGATGGAGCGGCCCGCATTCGCCGGACACCGTCTTTTGCCGCGCAGTCGCCGGGGAATTCGATGGCGTGCTGTGCATGTATCACGATCAGGGCCTCATCCCGCTGAAGCTCCACGCTTTTGATCAAGGCGTGAACGTCACGCTCGGCCTCCCCTTCCCCCGCACCTCGCCCGACCACGGCACCGCGTTCGACATCGCCGGCAAAGGAATCGCGCGCGCCGACAGCATGGTCGCCGCCCTCCGCCTCGCAGCCGAACTCGCCCGCAAGCGCGCATAACTTCCGCCGGAGACTCCCCCGCTCCTTCGCAGTGTAATCATTGTGTTTGAACCGCGAAGTAGCGAAGCGGCGAAGAAAACCATTCCGCACCTCGAGACGCCAATGGTGGGCCGGGGCCGCAAGGCCGATGGGCACCCCGTTCAGGAGTATGAGGCCGCAGCCGTGCGACGATGCTTTTAGTGGCGGCACCTTTCCGCAAGGAAAGTCGAGCTGACCCTGTTTGAGAGACTGAACTATCCATTCTTGCCGCTGCGGGCACTTGTGTCCACCCGCCCTCCGCGAAAAGACCGCCGCACTTTTTGAGAAAAAAGAGCGGAACGGTCTTTTTGTGTTCCCATTTCCCAGCCCTCACCAACCACTTCTACAGAGAAACACCACTTTCATGTTATTTGAGAGGCGTTGCGGTCATCGTAGTTTGCGGTTTCCTTCGGCGTCGAATTCGCTCACGTCGGCAAGCGAGGCGCCTGCGCTAGATAAAGGGTAGGTGCCTTCGTCGTTCAGAAGCGCGCCCTCATAACGAATCTCGAAGCCATCTGCCTGATTATCGAGCCCGTAAAGAAAGTGGTGAATGCCGCGGTCAATAATTCCTGCAATGAGCTTCTTCCATTCGGTTCGCTGGTCTGCGGTGAGTTCTGCAACTGGGCCAAGCTCTGCTAACGGTATATTCCGGTAGGTGGCTTCACTGGCTGGGTTGTCGAGCGCGTTGAGAACGCCGTCGCGAATGGCTACCGCCAAACGGCAGCGAAAGTTCCTGACTCCGAGTTCTTGATTGGTCATATTCGAGGTGCTTACTCGCCAGCTATAGAGCGCGGAATACGGGCACCATATTTGGCGGCGATTTGCGTGAGGGCATAATATGTCTGATTGATTTGCTGGGCGGCGTAAGCCGCCTGCTGACCGGCTTGGCCGATGTAACGTGGGTCGTCTGTCACGCCTGCTGCAAGACCCTCTATAAAAGATGTGCCCAAATTGTCGTTGGCGAGATATGGCGCGGCCTGGAGCCACGCAAGGACGTGGGCCTGAAAGGCCATTCGGAAATCTGCTGGGCACTTCGATACGTCCACCTTCTGACCCTCGGCGGCGATGAAGTTCGCTTGCGCGCCGGGGCTAGAGTTAAAAGCCGCCGCTTTGTGTGAGGTTTGGGCGCACTGGTTGAGAACGTCTGTGATGCGGTCTCCGTCAGACTTGCTGCACGAAACAAGCATCGAGAGGGTAATGATTGCGATGAGGGTTCGGATGGTGGTTTTCATTGGGTTGTGTTTTCTGAGCTTGGTTATCACGAGGCGCGAGCGACGCCTAACTGGTGAGTGTGCGACTGGAAGATTTTTTGAGGCGCATATTGCGGGTGGGTAGCGGCTCGTGGAGTGGGTGTCAATGACGGTTTCCGAAGCTCTCGAAAAACTCAAGGACGCGGTGCGGCGGGCGGGGATTTTTTACCACGAAGACGCAAAGGCGCGAAGGAGGGTGGAGGTTTTCGCCGGCGTGGCTTGGCGCGAGGGCCGTCCCGTCCATCCTGCAAATCCTGTGAATCCTGTCCAAAAGGAGAGACGGGATTCCCGGCCAGTCGGCGACGGCGGCGGGAAGCTGAAGCCGGCTTTCGAGCTTCGGACTTCGGGTTTCCGGCCTCCCGGCGGCGTCCTTCGCTGAAAAGGGGGTGCTCTTCTCTGTTGGAGGGCTTTCCCCACTTCTTCCGGGGGCGTCCCCTTTTGAAAAGGGGGCTCCCCCTTTTCAAATGGTAGCGTCCAAACTCGGCGCGGGGGCGTCCAAACTTCGCGCGGGGTGGCCCAAACTCCGCGCGGGGGCGCCCCCTTTTGGCGTGGGGGTGCCACCTTTTGGTGCGGGGAGGCCCCCTTTTCTTGCGGGGGCGTCCAGACACCCGGCGGGGTGGCCCCCTTTT
>CAIYUV010000183.1 GCA_903929475.1 uncultured Spartobacteria bacterium | reverse complement strand
CGGAGTTTCCTCCGAGGCGGACGGAGTTTCCTCCGAGACGGACGGAGTTTCCTCCGTGACGGACGGAGTTTCCTCCGAGGCGGACGGAGTTTCCTCCGAGACGGACGGAGTTTCCTCCGAGACGGACGGAGTTTCCTCCGAGGCGGACGGAGTTTCCTCCGTGACGGACGGAGTTTCCTCCGTGACGGACGGAGTTTCCTCCAAGGCGGACGGAGTTTCCTCCAAGGCGGAGAAAACCTCCTCCGGCTATGAAAAACATTCTGCCCGTCGGTTTGCAGGGCGATGAGTGGGGGATAAAATGACTGCTTTGCAAAAAGTAAGGCACTTCCGCGCCGGGAATGGCACCCGATGGAAGCCAAAGGCAGGCAGTCGGGCTGACGGGGTTTTTGCCAGACAGGAGGCGTGTTCCTTTCACGTTGAGGGAGTCGCGGCGGCTACGGCGGGATTTTCCACCATGAAGGACTTGAAGAGCAGGAAGGGGGAAGCGTGTCCGTGGTTCTCGCGGGCGATGCCGGGTGTGTTGCCGGGGGTTTCCGGCAGGTCAGTGGCGGCTTACGGGGTGGGGACGCCTGACATTCGCGAGATGATCTCGTTTAGAGGCAAAGATACCGCAGTGCTAATTACAAACCACATGATGATGGAGGCGATCGCGAGAGTGCCGAGCAGATAGAACGAACGGGCAATGTCGCGCATGAAAAGGGCGGCGATGCAAACGACGGGGATACCTCGAGCCAAGACGTTTAGTAATGTCTGCGTATGAAGAACGAAGAGTGGGAGCGCAGGGAGTTTTGCGCCGTCACCCAGCATATCGGTAAATATCGTCTCAAAGTTGTGGATATTGGAGGTCATTCGAACGGTGATGCAGGAAAAACCAAGGACGATGCACACCATGGCGAAGCGTGCAGCGCGTGCGACACGGAGGAAATCCGTCACCTCCGTCTTGTTGTCGGGTATGTCTTCGTTCATGCGGGTGAATCGGAGGCTGCGATGGCTCGCGGGCGGCGGGGACTATTTCCCCATCATCTCGGTGAGGAGCGGGGCCATGGCTTCGCCCCAAATCGTGTAGCCGGCGGGTGTCGGGTGGACGGAGTCTTTGAGGACGTTGCCGAGGATTTCGCCTTTCTCGTCGAGGAATTTGTTTCCGAAGTAGAAGTAGCGGACCATTTTCTTGTCGTCCAATTTCGAGATGATGGCGTTCACGGCTGCGGTTTTGCCGCGAATGGTGGCCTCGGGTGCCAATGGAGCCGCGCCGGGTGCGAGCGGGGCTTCGCGAGCGGGGAGCAGGCCGAGGAGGAGGATTTTGGTGGTCGGAAATTTCTCGCGGAGGATTTTCACCATGTTGGTGATGCCGATGGCGGTGTCGGCTGGGGAGATGAAGCCGAGGTTGTTGATGCCGATGAGGAGGACGATGACTTTGGGGTTGTGCCCCTTGAGTTCGCCCTGCTCGATGCGCCAGAGTTGATGCTGGATTTTATCCCCGCCGACGCCGAAGTTCACGGCGTTGTATTTGCCGTAGAATTTATTGAAGACGCCGCCATCCCATCCCTGCGTGATGGAGTCGCCAAAGAAGCATAGCTCGATGTCCTTTTTGTTGGCGGTGGCCGCCATGTTGCGCCCGTGACTTGGGCCAAACCAGCGGACGCCGCCGGGCGAAGGCCGCGTGGGGTCTTCGGCGGGGTTGGTGACGGTGAGTTTGGGCGCGGGTGTCGCGAGTTGCGCGCCGGCCTGGGCGATGAGGCCGAGGGCGAGCATGGCGGCGGCGGCGGCGGTGCGGAGTTTGCGGAAGGCGGTTTTCATGGCGGTGCTGGTGATGGCGAGATTACTTGCCGGCACGATTTGGCGGGACGTCGCCCATGGGGACGTTCAGCGGTTCACCGGTCGGGTCGTTGTAAGCCTCGAAGGTGCCTACGTTGGGAGCGCCATCTTTCGTGCGGACGATGAGGAGGCGCGCCTTGGTGGTGGTGCGGCTGACGATGGGGGCGACGAATTCGCCGCCGCCGATGCCTGCGCCATTGAAGACTCCGACCCACTTGTTGGTCTTGGCGTCCAATACCTGGATGACGTAGCGGGCGACGTTGAAGGGGGCGTCTTCCTTGAGTTTGAATTCGTTGATGATGACGGGGCGACCGAAGTCGAGCTGGATCCACTGGCCTTCGGGGCCGGGGGAACCTGCGTTGTCCGTCTGTTTGGCGGGATGCTTCGTGGATTTGCAAGCGGCGCTGAGGTCTTTGATGAAGCAATTCACAAAGGAGGTGTGTTTGTCCTTCTCCGGATCGGCGATGCGCATGAGGCCCTCGCCGGGCGAGAGGTAGAAACGGGTGTTCTTCCATGTGGACTCGTTGTGGTCGGTGGTGTTGAGGATTTCCACCTTGCCGGTGCCGCGCGGTGGACGCTTGGCCTTGCCGTTGAGGACGCAGTTTTCCATGACGAGGCCGTGGCTGGGATTGCCGTCGGAGGCGTAGCAGCAGATGAGGAAGCAGGGGCCGTCGGTGTCGTGGAAGAGGCAGTTGCGGACGAGCATGTTTTCGCAGTTGCCCTCGAAGTCGAAGGACTCGCCGTCGCCGCTGCCGTTGCCGATGTCAATGAAACCGAATTCGCTGTCCTCGATGATCCAGTCCTTCGTGCGGAAGAACATGGAGCCGGCGACGCCGTTGAAGGATTTGAAGCCGCGACCGATGTCGCACACGACGCAGTTTTTCACGCTGCCCTTGTTCACGCCGCGGATGCCGAAGGGCCACTGGTAGCCTTCCTCGAAGAGGCAGTTGTCGAAGTTGAGGTTGGCGAAGTTGTAGATGAAGGAGGCGTTCTTGTTGAAGTTGTCGGGGCTGTTCGTCCAGAAACCCGAGGCGAGCCTGCGGAAGACGCAGTTTTTCACCATGATGTCCTGAAGGACGACTTTGTTCGCCAACTCGAAGGAGAAGAGGCAGACGCCGAGGCCGATTTTGCTCTTCGGGTAGTTTTCGTAGTGCCCGTAGAGCATCGAATCGTGGAAGTAGCAGTCTTCTATCCAGAGGTATTTCTGCGTGGAGCAGCCTTTGGAGTATTCGGCGTAGATGCCGGTCATGCAGTGGTTGAATTCGATGCCGACAATCTTGTAGCCGCCCTGATCGTTGAGCTGGATGCCGCTGCGGTCTTGTTTGAAGTCCTCGCGGTCAATGACGGGCTTGTTGCCTTCGCCGTAGGAAGTGATGGTGATGGGTTTGTCGGGCGTGCCGCTGCCTTTCGGGGCGAGTCCGTCCGTCCAAGTGTCGCCCTTTTTGAGAAGGATGATGTCGCCGGGCTTGTATTCGATGGAGGCTTTGGTGAGTGTTTTCCAAGGACCTTTTGTTCCGGCCTTGGCGGCAGCAAGTCCGTCGAGGCTGTCATCGCCGGTGGACTGGCTGACGTAGTAGGTCGCGGCATTGGCGGCGAATCCGCCGCAAAGCAAGGCGGCTACGAAGAGGAAAAACTTACTGGCTCGGTGTGATTTCATTTTAGTCATTGGTAATTGGTAGAAGGTAGCTGACGGGATTTCGCCACCGTTCGTTGACCAGTTTCAAGTTGGGTGTCAAGCGGGTTGGGCCGGTGAAATAATTTCACACAGCAGTGGCGGCGGCACGTAAAGAACCCGCGCGCATTTGTTCTCTTGGCTGCTTTTTCCACGGCGCATCATCTTGCCGCGAACGCTGCGTTGCCTTCGTCTATTTCACTGGCGACGAAACACACACGCTCGACACGCGGGCTCTCCGTCGTATCGTCCGCGCCCAATTTATGGCCGGCCTCATCATCAGACCACGTTCGCGCATTCTTCACGGCCACGACTGGGTCTATTCCACGGAAGTGCTCAAGTCTTGGGGCAACCCGCAGGATGGCGACGTCATCCCGCTCAAGGACGGACGCGACCATCTGCTCGGCACGGCGATCTTTAATTCCAAATCGCAAATCATCGCCCGCCGCTTCTCGCGCCAGCGACAGGACCTGGATGCGGATTTTTTCCTCCGCCGCATCACGCAGGCTGTGCGCTATCGCGAAAGGCGTGGCGTGGATCCGCGTGTCGCGCGCATCGTGTGGAGCGAAAGTGACGGCGTGCCCGGTGTCATCGTGGATCGCTACGGCGACCATCTCGTTTTGCAGACACTCACGCTCGCGATGGATTTGCGGCGTGATTTGATCGTCGCCGCCCTGCGCGAAGTGCTGAATCCCGTGAGCATCGTGGAGCGAAACGATGCGCCCATCCGCATCGCCGAGGGCATGGAGCCGCGAGTCGGGATGCTCCACGGCGAAGAGCCTGCTCCTTTCGTCATCCACGTGGGCGGGCTGGAGTTTGAAGTGGACTTGATGCGCGGACAGAAGACCGGATTTTACCTCGACCAAATTGGCAGCTACGCCGCCGTCGCCGCGCACGCCAAAGGCCGCCGCGTGCTCGATTGTTTTTCCAATCAAGGTGCCTTCGCTCTTTCCTGCGCAAAAGCCGGTGCCACCAGCGTGCAGGCTGTCGAAATCAGCGCCGATGCTTGCGAACAAATCCGCAAAAACGCAGCACGCAACAACCTCGCAGTGGATGTCGTCGCGGAGAACGTGTTCGATTTCCTCAAGGCCGCCGACTCCTCCAACGCACAGCCGCGCTACGACCTCATCATCCTCGACCCGCCTTCTTTCACAAAGAGCAAGGGCAAGCTCGACGACGCCATGCGCGGCTACAAAGAAATCCACCTCCGCGCACTCAAACTCCTCGCGCCCGACGGACTCCTCGCCACGTTCTGCTGTTCGCACCACGTCCGGCGCGAACACTTCCTCGATATGATCAACGAAGCCGCCGTGGACGCGAAACGCACGCTCCGACAGCTCGGCACTTTTTCGCAGACAGCGGATCATCCCATCATCACCACGCTGCCGGAGACCGAGTATCTCAAAGGCTTCCTGCTCGAACTCGCGCCGGGCCGTTAGTTGCGCGTTTCCTGCTGACACGGAATGTCTGCTGTGCACATTGCCACGAACATGTCCTCCGAAAGAGCGCCGCATATTTCCTCATTTCGCCTGCTGCGACTTTTTCTGTGGCTGCACTGGCGCAGCTTCCGCGCAAGGGCTGCGAAGTCGCGGCGCGATTCCCCCATGCTCGGCTACATCGTGGCGGCTTTCATCATTGGCTATCTTTTGTGCGGCTTCGTCCTGTTTCGCGGCGGGCTGACTTACATTTACAAGTTCCCGCTCATCGGCAGCCTGCTCGCAGAGCGTGTGCTCTATCTCATCTTCGGGTTCTTTTTTGTGATGCTCGTGGTGTCGAACCTCATCATCGGCTACTCCACGCTTTTCAAAAACACGGAGACCCAATGGTTCCTCTCCCTGCCCGTGAGGCACCGCGATGTGTATCGCTGGAAATTCATCGAGGCGCTCATCGTCTCGTCATGGGCACTCATATTCATCAGCGCTCCGATGCTCGCCGCATACGGCGTGGTCAACGGCGTGCCCTGGTATTTTTACATCCAGGTCGCGCTCGGCTACGTTCCCTTCGTGGTCATCCCTGCCGTGCTCGGTTCATGGATGATTCTATGTCTCGTGCGCGTGCTTTCGAGCAGATGGGTGAAAAAGGCGCTCATCGTGTGCGGTCTGGCGTTGATCGTTGCAATCGTGATGGGCGTGAAGCCGGTCACCGCGGCAGAGACGAGCGGCGTCTCGGAAGCGATGCTTTTTCCAAAGCTCATGCACGGCACGCGCCTCGCGACCAACATCTATCTTCCCAGTTCATGGCTCGCCGAAGCAGTAAGGAAGTGGAGCACCGAGGGCTTTTGGGCGCAGGGGACTTTCTATTTTCTGCTGCTCACCAGCTACGCGCTGTTCGGCCTGCTGCTGGCATTCGATGTCGCGGGGAGGTTTTACTACGGCAGTTGGAGCGCCGCCTTTAGCAAACGCGCGGAATACCAGCAGCGCGACACCGAGGAAAAGCGCAGGCGCACCAAACGCCGCTCTTTGCTCGACTGGGTGCAGTCGAAGTTGCGTCCACTTTCACCAAAAATGACCGCACTGGTTTTCAAGGACGTGCGCATTTTCTGGCGCGACCCGGCGCAGTGGACGCAGTTCATGATTTTCTTCGGCCTGCTGTGCATCTACGTGGCGAACCTCCGCAACGTCAGCGTCGAGTTCCGCCAGCCATACTGGGAGACACTCATCAGCTACCTGAACCTCGCCGCCAGCGCACTCACACTCAGCACGCTCACGACGCGATTCGTGTATCCGATGTTCAGCCTCGAAGGCCGGCGTGTGTGGATTCTCGGCCTCTCGCCCGTAGGCTTGCGGCGTGTGGTCGTGCAAAAGTTTTGGATGAGCTTCATCGCGTCTTCGCTCATTACCGTCGTGCTCATCATCGCCTCCGCAGTCACCCTCAACCTGCCTTGGACACGCATCGTGTTCTTCGCCGTTGCCATCGGAGTGATGAGCGCATCGCTCAGCGCCCTGGCAGTGGGACTCGGCGCGCTGTTCCCCGACTTCAAGGAAGAGAATCCCTCCAAAATCGTCTCCAGCTTCGGCGGCACGCTCTGTCTGGTGATCAGTTTCATCTACAACACCGCCATCGTCGTCCTCCTCGCAGTGCCCGACGTAATGCGCGTCTCCAAGCGCCACACATCATTTCCCGACTGGCTCACGCCCGCAATTGCGATGCTCTTCAGCGCGGCGATGATCACCATTCCGATGAAACTTGCACTTCGTCGTGTGAAAAATCTGGAAATGTAATCGGGAGATCGGTAAAGGCGGGAGCGTAGCAACGCCGCCATGCCCGAAAGACCGCGCGATCAACTTTTAGATCTTCCCGAAGGAGACCCACTGAGCACCGAACATCTCGACGAAAAAGTCCATCTAGCCGAAGCCCACGAGCAACAGCTCAAGCGTCAGCTTGAGGTCGTCGAGCGGCAGAAGCGTGAACTCGAAGAACTGAGTCGCCGTCAGGAGGCTTTCAACACGGGCAAGACCGAACTCGTGGACAAACTCACACGCGCGCGTGTCATCCTCGAACGCGAAATCCACGACGCCAACAAGCGCGTGGAAATGCTGCAAATCATTGACGGCAACTACGCCCTCCACCTCGACACGCTCGACTCGATCAACCCGAAGGCGTGGGAAGGCATGGACATCAACAAGGAACTCACCCGCGCACTCGCAGCCGTGGACGACGCACGCTCGGAGTTCACCAAATCCTATCCACGTATCGCCGCAATGCCCGAACACGACTCCGGTGCGCACGACGGCGGTTACATCGCCGACGGTGGCGCTGGTGATGCCAAGGACTTCATCGGCTGGCTGAAAATCGGCCTCGCGTTTTCACTCCCCCTCATCATTTTCGGACTCATCGCACTAATCGTCATCGTCAGCCGGATGCCCGGCAAATAGCCCATGCCTCGCCCAACCGACCGCAACAGCACCACGCCACTTCACAAAAAAAAGACCGACCTCGAACTCAAAGCTGAAAAGCTAAAAGCCGAGATTAGCCAGACCCGCCAGTTCCTCCAGAAAGCTCCCGAGCTGAAAAACGCCGCGCAAAAGCGCGAGCAGCAGGAACTCATCAACACCTACCGCCGCCCCACGCGCATCGAAGGCCCCGTGGATTTTCGCTACGACCTCGTAAAATCGAAGCCCAGCAAGCACGTCACCCTGCGCAGCGAACGCAGCAAGGCTCCCTTCCTCACCTTCGCACTCCTCATCACACTTGGCGTTGTCGCCTACTACACATGGCGAAATCTCTTCCACGTTTGAAAAAATCCGAACTGCGCAGCGGCCCGCTCGCAGTCACCATCGAGTCGGATGAAGACGGCACCCTCCATTCCGTCACGCTGCCCAAGCGAATCCCCGAAGGTCTCGACTCCGCCGCCCTCTCCGGTGTTCTCGCGCAGTTGGAGAAATTTCCCATCGCCATGGACGGCGCACCATTCGTGAAAAAAGTCCGCCAGCGGATGCGCAAAATCCCGTGGGGTTCCGCGCTCACCTACTCCGAACTCGCCGCTGCCGCAGGAAGCGCACGCGCAGCACGCGCCGTGGGCCAGGCCTGCGCAACGAACAAACTTCTGCTCATCGTCCCCTGCCATCGCGTCGTCGCAAGCGTGGGGCTCGGTGGCTTCGCCTGCGGACTCCCGTGGAAGACGAAGCTGCTCGAATTGGAGACAGAAAAACGCCCCGCGTAGCAGTTCCCGATTGCACCGCGCCTGCGCGTTTGCACGATGCGCGCTCTTTTCCAATGCTCGAAAAATACATCGTCAAGATTGCCGCCGAACTCGCCATTCAACCTCGTCAAGTTGCAGCCACCGCTGTGCTGCTGGAGGAAGGCGGCACGGTGCCCTTCATCGCCCGCTATCGCAAAGAACGCACCGGCGAACTCGACGAAGTGAAAATCATGGGCATCCGCGACCGGCTGGAGCAATTAGAGGAACTCGACAAGCGGCGCGACAGCATCGTCGCCTCACTCAACGAGCGGAAACTGCTCACCGAAATTCTCGCTGCGAAAATCGCCGCCGCCGAGACGATGAACACGCTCGAAGACATCTACGCGCCTTTCCGCCCGAAGAAGCGCACGCGCGCAACGATGGCGAAAGACAAAGGACTGGAGCCGCTCGCAGAGTTGCTGTGGACGCAGGACGCCTCGCTCGATGTGCAGGCCGCCGCGCGCGAATACGTGGGACGCGAATGGCAACTCGATGACAAGGCGGGGAAATTCGAGAACCCGGAGGAAGCACTCGCCGGAGCGCGCGACATCGTCGCCGAGCGCATCTCGGAGGACGCCACCGCCCGCGCTCGGATGCGTTCGCTTTACATGGAGAAAGGCGTGCTGAAATCGAAAGTGCTCACCGGCAAGGAAGAGGAAGGCGCGAAATTCAAAGACTACTTCGACTGGAACGAACCCGCCGCCGCCGCGCCATCGCACCGCGTCCTCGCGATGCGTCGTGGCGAAGCCGAGGGCTTCCTCCTCTGCCGGCTCACGCCGGATGAAAACGAAGCGGTCTCGCTGCTGGAATCCATCTTCGTAAAAGGCAAATCTCCCGCTGCGATGCAGGTGCGCGAGGCCGCGCACGACTGTCAGAAACGCCTGCTCGGTTTCGCGATGGAGGGCGAGGCGCGCGTCGCTTTCAAAAAGAAAGCCGACGAGGAAGCCATCCGCGTCTTCGCGCAAAACCTCCGCGAACTGCTGCTCGCCGCACCGCTCGGCCAGCGCGCCGTGCTCGCGATTGATCCGGGCTTCCGCACCGGCTGCAAAGTCGTGCTCCTCGACAAACAGGGCAAGCTCATCGGCAACGACGTGATCTTCCCCGAGCGCGAAGCGGACATGGCGGGACGTCTGGTGAAAGCGGCGATTCAGAAATTCAACGTCGAAGCCATCGCCATCGGCAACGGCACCGCATCACGCGAAACCGAATCCTTCATCCGCACACTCAAGCTGCCTTCGTCCATCCCCGTCGTGATGGTGAATGAAAGCGGTGCCTCGATTTACTCCGCGAGCGAAGTGGCGCGCGAAGAATTTCCCGACAAGGACATCACCGTGCGCGGCGCGGTTAGCATTGGTCGGCGCTTGATGGACCCACTCGCCGAGCTGGTGAAACTCGACCCGAAGAGCATCGGCGTCGGCCAGTATCAGCACGACGTGGATCAGAGCGCCCTCAAGCGCCAGCTCGATGACGTCGTCGTCTCCTGCGTCAACAACGTCGGTGTCGAACTCAACACCGCCAGCAAAAACCTGCTCGCCTACGTCTCCGGCCTCAACGCGCGCGTCGCCGCCAACATCGTCGCCCATCGCGACGAAAACGGCGCATTCAAGTCGCGCAAAGAATTGCTCAAAGTCGCCGGCCTCGGTCCGAAAGCCTACGAACAAGCCGCCGGCTTCCTCCGCATTCGCGGCGCGGAGCATCCTCTCGACAGCTCCGCCGTCCACCCCGAGCGCTACGAACTCGTCGAGCGCATGGCGAAGGACACCGGCAGTTCCGTAGGCGAACTCATTGCCGACGGCACCAAGCGCGCGAAGCTCGATTTGAAAAAATACGTCAGCGAGGAAGTCGGCCTTCCCACGCTCAGCGATATCTTGAAAGAACTTGCCAAGCCCGGACGCGATCCGCGCCAGCAGTTCGAGGCGTTTCAATTCAACGAAACCGTCCACACGATGAACGACCTCAAGCCCGGCATGAAACTGCCCGGCATCGTCACCAACGTCACCGCATTCGGCGCGTTCGTGGACGTCGGCGTGCATCAGGACGGCCTCGTCCACATCAGCCAGCTCTCCGACAACTTCGTGAGCAACCCCGCCGAGGTCGTGAAGCCAGGGCAGAAAGTGAACGTCACCATCGTGGAAGTGGACATCCCGCGAAAGCGCATCGCCCTCTCGATGAAATCCAACGCCACCGTCGAAGCGCAGCGCAAGCCCGGCGAAAAACGCCCCGAAACCGGCAAGCGCGACGTCGCCAAACACACAGGCGGCGGCGGAAACAGCGGCGGTGCCGTGGACTGGTTCACCCTCGCGCAGCAGAAAAAGTAGCGACGCGCTACTTCCGAGAAATGATTACCCATCGGGCTTCCTGAACGATACACTTCCCCCATGAGAACATGGTTTTTACTCCTCGCTTGCGTGGTGATTAGCGCGTGCCACAAGCAACCCACTGTGAAGCGACCGCCGCCAGAACCCCTCCCTGCTCCTGCCGACCCGAAGAGCCAAATCAAGCAGCCCCCAGCAACCAGCAAACCCGAAGATATACGCTTCGACTTGCTGCGCGACACGACCGACGTTAGCAAAAACCTCGTAGGCACATGGTATCAAGTCGCTCATATGCGCGACGGCTCTACGACCACGTTGAACGTTGCATGGTATTTTACAGACGGGACCTACCGAGATGAATATTGGACTTTGGTGCATAAGGATCGCATTGCGACCCACGGCACCGATCAAGGCTTGTGGCAAATGCGCGGCGATACCATCACGCTGCACTTTGACGGAAAGGCGGCGGTCGTGAAGGAAACAAAGCCTGCCCCACAGACAGCGCAGCCACCCGCTACTGCTGAAGACGTAGCGGCTCCAGCCCCGACGCCGGCTCCTGCGGTTGCCGCCGAGCCTGTCGCCACAACGGAACCCAGAAAGTCACGCGACGACGAACAGCGCCTGCTGGAAGCTGCCATAGATTGGTTCACCTATGAGTTTCGCGGCAGCGTCGGAGTCGTCACGAAAGACCAGCAGGAGGTGATGGTTTCGAACGGCTTGAGCGTTCGCGTGGACAATGATTTCAAAATGCCCCGTTCCATCCCTGAATATCGGCTAGAGGGCGATGTTCCTGGTCCGCCTGCTGGCGTGGAGAAGTGATTGCAGCCCGGTATCCGCTAGCTCCGCACTCAATGGAATAATTCTTCAGCGGCGAATGAGCGAACGGCCCGTCATTTCCTTCGGCTTTGGGACACCGAGCAAATCGAGCAGCGTCGGCGCGACATCGGCGAGGATGCCGTTTTCGAGCGTCACGTTTGCAGCGTCGGCGGCGACGTAGATGAACTGGACGAGGTTCGTCGTGTGCGCTGTGTTCGGCGAACCGTCGGGGTTGCGCATCAGCTCGCAGTTGCCGTGGTCGGCGGTGAGCAGCAGCTTGCCGCCGAGTTCCAGAGTGCGCTCGACGAGCAGCCTGCACGCGACATCAATCGTCTCCACCGCATGGATGCCCGCTTCGACGACGCCCGTGTGCCCGACCATGTCGGGATTCGCGAAGTTCACGATCACGAGGTCGAACTGCTCCAGCCTCCGCCGCACTTCAAATGCGAGATCCGGCGCGCTCATCTGCGGCATGAGATCGTAGGTCGGCAGCGGCTCTTCCTTTCCGTCCTTGCTGTAATTCTTCGGACTCAGCGTGAGGTAGCGCGACTCGCCCTCAAACGGCGTATCGCTGCCGCCGTTGAAAAAGAAAGTCACGTGCGGGAACTTCTCCGTCTCCGCCGCGCGCAATTGCTTCAGCCCCGCGCTGGCTACGACACCGCCCAGCAGATTGTCCATGCTCTCCGGCAGAAACACCGGCTTCACGCCGAGCGCCGCGTAAGTCTCCTTGTATTCCGTCAGCGTGTAGTAGCCCGCGAGCTTCGGCTTTCCCTCCGTCGTGAAGCCGCTGAACGCCGGGTCCATGAACGCCTCGGTGAGCTGGCGCGCGCGGTCGGCGCGGAAGTTGAACCACAACACCACATCGCCGTCGCGCATCCGCTGCTCGTTTGCGTGGGAGAAAATGATCGGCTGGAGGAATTCGTCCCCTCGCGGGTCCGCCGGATACGCAGCGCGAATCGCCTCGCTCGGCGTCGCCGTGCTCACCGGCCCGCGCCCGAGCACGATGGCATCCCACGCGAGCTTGTTGCGCTCCCATCGCTTGTCGCGATCCATCGCGTAGTAGCGCCCGATGACCGTCGCCACCTTCGCCGCAGTCCCGACGATCCCCTTCTCCACATCGGCGAGCGAATCCACACCGCTCTTCGGCGAAGTGTCGCGCCCGTCGGTGATCGCGTGGATGAGAATGTCCTTCACACCCGCCGCCGTCGCCGCCTTGCACAGCGCGATGAGATGCTCTTGATGCGAATGCACGCCGCCGTCGCTCACCAGCCCGAGCAAATGCAGCCGCGCACCTTTCGCCTTCGCGAACGCTTCCGCCAGCACCACATTCGTCGCAAACTCCCCATCGAGAATCGCCTTATTGATCCGCGTGAGGTCCTGATAAACGATCCGCCCCGCGCCGAGATTGAGATGGCCGACTTCGCTATTCCCCATCTGCCCGTCCGGCAGCCCCACATCCATCCCGCTCGCCGAGAGACGCGACTGCGGATACCGCGCATAAAGTTCATCGTGAAACGGAGTGCGCGCCAGCAACGTCGCGTCGCCATTCTCCACCGCCTTCGCGCGACCTCCGGGATTCACACCCCATCCATCGCGAATAATCAGAACAACAGGTTTCTTAGCCATGAGGTCGTGGAGAAAAGCAGACCCGCGCCCCGACGCAAGCGCAGCAGTGCGGAACAAGCGGAGCGAGGCGAAAAGGGAGCGGAGCGACATCGCCTGCCGCAGACAAACAGCGCGCGCCCCGGCGTGCAGAAAAATACAGCTCTCTTCCACTCCCCTCCGCCTTCCATGGATGCTCTTCTGTCTTCCATGGACGCTCCCGCGCTTTGCGGGGACGTCCCTGCGCCTTCCATGGACACCCTTCCTCTTTCCATGGACTTCCCTGCCAGCCACGGGTGCTTCCCTCCGCTTTCTGTGGACGCTCCTGCACGAAACTAGGGATTCCCCGCGCGTTCCTTGGACGTCCATGGCCCGTTCTTGGACGTCCACGGCTCATTCTTGGACGTCCATGGCCCGTTCTTGGACGTCCACGGCTCATTCTTGGACGTCCATGGCCCGTTCTTGGACGTCCATGGCTCGTTCTTGGACGTCCATGGCTCGTTCTTGGACGTCCATGGCTCGTTCTTGGACGTCCATGGCTCGTTCTTGGACGTCCATGGCTCGTTCTTGGACGTCCATGGCT
>CAIYUV010000182.1 GCA_903929475.1 uncultured Spartobacteria bacterium | reverse complement strand
GAAAGCCTACGCGGACAACTGGGGATTTGAGAGCACGGAGACGGATTGGAAAAAGCTCATCGCCCGCAAGGACATTGATGCGATTGACATCTGCACGCCGAACAACAGTCACGCCGAAATCGCGATGGCGGCGGCGCGCGCAGGCAAGATGGTGCTTTGTGAAAAGCCGCTCTCGCTCGATGGCCCGCAGGGCGAGGAGATGGTGAAGGTGATCGAGGCGGCGAAGGTGCCGAACACGGTTTGGTATAATTACCGCCGCGTGCCTGCTGTGACGCTGGCGAAGCAAATCATTGATTCCGGCAAGCTCGGCAAAATTTTCCACTACCGCGCGAACTTCCTTCAGGACTGGACGATTTCCGCCGACCTCCCGCAGGGCGGCGCGGGCCTGTGGCGTCTTGATGCGAAGGCCGCTGGCAGCGGCGTGACGGGCGATTTGCTGGCGCACTGCATTGACACGGCAATCTGGCTAAACGGCCCACTCACCGACGTGACCGCGATGACGGAGACTTTCATCAAGCAGCGCAAGCACACGCTCACGGGCAAGGTCGAGGCGGTGAAGATTGACGACGCCTGCACGTTCATGGGGCATTTCGCCAACGGCTCGCTCGCGCTCTTCGAGAGCACGCGCTACGCACGCGGTCACAAGGCGCTCTACACGCTCGAAATCAATGGCGAGAACGCGAGCATCCGCTGGGATCTCCACGACCTGCACCGCCTGCAATACTTTGATTACAGCGATGAGGGAATCGTGCGCGGATGGCGCAGCATCCACGTGACCGACGGCGACCAGCCTTACATGAAAAACTGGTGGGTGCCCGGCCTGCAAATCGGCTACGCGGAATCCTTCACGCATCAAGTCGCTGACTTCATCCGCGCCGTGGGCGCTGGCAAGCCATGCCACCCGACGTTCCGCGACGCGCTCGAGACGCAATACGTCTGCGACGCCGTGCTCGCCTCCGCGAAGTCGGGCAAATGGGTGAAGTGCAAGCACTCCACCAAGGCGAAGGCTGGCAAGAAGTAGCCTGCTGTTTCATTTCACAGGAAAGGCCGCTCCGCGAGGGGCGGCTTTTTTTGTGCGCCGAAGCGCCGGGAACTTTCCCCGGAAATCAAAAGGCCGACCCCTTTCGAGGCCGGCCTTTTGATGATTGTGAGCTTTTCAGCTTACTTCTTTGGATTGCACTTCTCGCAGACTTTGCCGTCCGCAACTGCTTTCACGCAGCAGGGATGTTCGCAGGCCTTGCCGGCGGCTTTCGCCTTTTCGCAGCAGGTTTGCTTGGCTTCTTCGGCATACGTGGCGGTGGACGCGACGAGCGCGAAGACGCCCGCGAGGATGAGCTTGGTGATGTTCATAGGGCGCAAGAAGTAGCAGTCGGCAAAAATGTGCGCAATCGGTATTTTCGAATGTTTTAAGCTTCGAGAAACGCCCTCCACAGATAATAAGAGGAACAACATGACTCGATACCTCACCAGCCTGTTCGCTGCGCTCGTGATCACAGTGCAAGCTGCCGACGAATGGCCGCGTTTTCTCGGCCCAAACGGCAACAACACGACTGCAAACAAAGGACTGCCGCTTGAATGGAAGGAGGCAAAGGACGGTAAGCCTGCGCGAAATTTGAAATGGAAAACGGCGCTGCCCGGCGAAGGCTGGTCGTCGCCCGTCGTAGGCAACGGGCGCATCTACTGCACAACGGCGCTCGACGACGGTCACTCGCTCCTCGCGCTCTGCATCGCGCTCGCCGATGGAAAAATCCTGTGGGATGTCGAGGTATTCAAAAACGAAGTGCCGCCGGCAAAACATCAGCGCAACAGCTACGCGTCCCCCACCCCGCTGCTGGAGGGAGAGCGCCTCTACGTCACCTTCGGCACGATGGGCACCGCGTGCATTGCGGCGAAGGACGGCGCGAAATTGTGGGGGAACCGCGACCTGCTCTGGGATCAACAAAACGGCCCTGGAGGAAGCATGAGCGACTTTGGTGATTTGCTCCTCATTCCGTGCGACGGCGCAGATGTGCAATACGAAGCCGCACTTTCAAAAAAGGACGGCAAGCTCGTGTGGAAAAGCGAGCGCAGCGCAAAGCCCGACCTCCAGAAAAAGCCGAAGGACATGCACAAGGCCTACGGCACGCCTGTCGTGTTCAATGTGGATGGCAGGCCCGTGAGTATCACGATGGCCGCCGAGCGCCTCTACGCACTCGATCCCAATACCGGCGCGGAACTGTGGTTTGTGAAAACGCCCGGCTTTTCCAACGTGCCGCTGCCAGTCAGCGACGGTCGCCAAATCTACATCAGCACCGGTTTCAACAAGGGTGAGATGTGGGCGATCAAACACGCTGGAGCGACTGGCGACGCGACCGACACCCATGTCGTCTGGAAACAGCCGAAGGGGGCGACCACCGAGTCCACTCCCGTCGTCATCGGCAGTCGCCTTTACTATGTGAACAGCGGAGGCATCGCCACCTGCCTCAACACCACCGACGGCAGCATCGTCTGGCAGGAGCGCCTCGGCCCCGACTTCGCAGCCACACCACTCGTCGCCGAGGGACGTCTCTATTTTTTCGATAGCTGGGGCAAATGCTACGTCATCCAGCCCGGCGATACATTCCAACTGCTTGCAACGAACCGCCTCGAATCCGGCTGCATGGCTTCACCCGCAGTCGTGGAAAAAGCGATGATCGTCCGCACCAAGACCCACCTCTACCGAATCGAGGAGCAGCCTTAGTAAAGCTTCGAAGGCTGGCCTGTGCTTTCGAGCACGGCGCGCCAGAGTTCGCCGGTGGGGTCCACTTTGCTGCGCCCGACTTGTGTGACGAGTGCGATGGGCAGATGCACGAATGAACAGTGCCAGCGGCCCACGAGCATCCCGGTCTTGCCGGCCATCGCCGCGTGAACGGCATGCTGCGCGAGGTGCTGGCAAAAAAAGTTATCCTGCGCATTCGCGGGCACACTGCGGATAGTGTAGCTGGGATCGATGTATTTGAGGTTCAATTCCGTTCGGCGCTCACGGAAGAAGTCGTAAATTTTGTCGCGTAGAAAATAACCGATGTCCTTCGGGCGAGGGTTGCCGCTGGCGTCAGCTTCTCCGTAACCCCCCATCAAGTCGTGCCCGGCACCCTCGGCCACGACGATGACGGCGCTTTTTTTCTTCGCGATTTTGTAGCGCAGCGCTTCAAGCAAACCGCGCTCACCCTCCATCGTAAAAGGCACCTCGGGGATGAGCACGAAATCCACGTTGCCCTCCGCCAGCGCGGCATATGAGGCGATGAATCCGGACTCCCGGCCCATGAGCCTCACGAGGCCGATGCCGTTCGGTGCACCGAGCGCCTCCGCCTGCGCTGCACGGATGGCTTTCACCGCCTCCGCAAACGCCGTTTCGAAACCGAACGACTTGTCGAGAAACTGGATGTCGTTATCAATCGTCTTTGGAATGCCGACGATGGCTTTCTTTAATCCCCGGCGCTCGATCTCCTCGGACAGCAGTTGCGCGCCCTTGAGGGTGCCGTCTCCGCCAACCACGAAGAGAACATCCATCTTCATGTCCACGAGCGTGTCCACCATTTCACCGATGGGCTGGTTTCCCCGCGAGCTACCGAGAATGCTGCCTCCGAGCAGGTGGATTTGTGAAACGCTCTCCGGTTTCAGCATGAGTGGAGTATGCCCGTATTTCTGCACGAGGCCCTGATAGCCGTAGCGGAAGCCATAAATTTTCGTCACCCGGTATCGGTGGTAAAGCTGATTGACCAGTCCCTTGATGATGTCGTTCAGGCCGGGACACAAACCACCGCATGTTACTATCCCCGCCGTGATTTTCGGAGGATCAAAATAGATGTGTTCGCGAGGCCCGGCGGCCTCGAAACTGAGCACACGTTGCGAAGCCAGATCCACTGGCGGCGCGCTGAGATCGAGGACGTGCTCGTGCAGCACGCGCTCGCTTTCCGTTCGGAACCTCACCTCGACCGTGCCGATGTGATGCAGCGGCGACGGGATTTTGCATTCACCCAAATTCTGAATCGTTGTTGGCATCGCATGAATGACTGGCGGGCTGCTTCATCTGGCGCAAGCGCAAACAGGACTGTCACTTGAAATTTCGATGGCATGGGCGATGCTAAATCACAACATATGCTGACACTCAGCAATCGCACCAAGCAGCACTCACCCGAAACCTACAGGGCGCTTCAGGCGGCGGAAGGGTATGTCTATCTCGATCTCTACCGGGAGGCGCTCAGGGAGGTGGATGGAATTGACCAGGCTGATCAGGAAGATTCAGACGTTCTCATCGCACGCATCCGCATCCTCCTCCACCTCGCAAGATGGGGTGCCGCCGCCCGCCTCTCCGCTCGCGGAGAAGAACTGCATCGCGACGAGGATGAATTCACGGTGCAGCACGCATTTGCCCTTCATCAACTCGAGCGCGGCGACGAGGCGGCGCGCGTCCTCCTTGATGCGCCCGAATGGCTCCGCCGCACGGGAATCCTGCACTACAATCTCGGCTGCTACGAAGCGCGCTGGGGAAATCTGGTCGTGGCTCGCCAGTGTTTGCAGACGGCGATTCAAATGAATGCCGCGATGAAGAAAAACGCGCGACAGGATCCCGATCTCAGCATCCTTTGGAGCTGAGCGAAACAAAACCTCTCACGTATTCCCTCACCGCCTCGCGCCAGTCGCGCGGGCTCTCTCCGATGATGGATGCCAGCTTGTCCGTGCTCATCGCGGTGTTCGGCGGACGTTTCGCGATGAACGCTTTCAGTTCGGCCATCTTCAGCGCGCCGACGGTGCGCGCTTTCAGCTCCATTCCTGCCTCCGCAGCGCAATCGAGCGCGAACTGCCCATACTCTTGCCACGTGCATTGTCCGCCGTTGCAGAGATGCAGCAGACCGCCGACCGGTTTTTGGAAAAGCAACGGTCGCAGCAGCCGCGCAGCGTCGCGTGTGTAAGTCGGCACCGCGATCTTATCGGCGATGGCCGCGACGCTATCCTCGGTGCGTGCGCGCTGGAGGATTTGATCCACAAAGCTCGGCCTGTCCGGCCCGAACACCCACGAGACACGAACCGCGAGGTGTTTGTCCGAAATATCCAGCAGCGCGATTTCCCCCGCCCTCTTCGACGCTCCGTATTGGCTGATCGGCAGCGCCGCATCCTCCTCCGTGTAAGCGCCCACTTTCGCTCCATCAAAAACGTAGTCCGTGCTGATCTGAATGCACCGCGCACCCTTTTTCGTGCAGATTTCGGCGAGAACGCGCACTGCGTCTGCATTGATTTGCATCGCTTCATCGGGATGCGTCTCGCAACGATCCACGTTCGTCTGCGCAGCGCAGTTCACGAGCACGGCGAAATCGAGCGGCTCCAGCGTCGCGCGCAATTGTTCCGGCTGCGAAAGATCCAACTCCTGCCGTGCGAAGCCCGTGACTTCCTCGCCAGCAGCACTCCACTCCCGCGCGAGCGCAGCGCCGAGCCGTCCGCCTGCGCCGGTGATGACAATCCGCCTGCTCACGATTTTTTCCTCAGCGGTTCCCACCACGCGCGATTCTCCACATACCACGCAATCGTCTCGCGGATTCCCTGCTGCGGACGGTGCCTCGGCTTCCATCCGAGTTCGCTTTGCGTCTTGCTCGAATCAATCGCGTAGCGCCGGTCGTGGCCGAGGCGGTCGGTCACATATTTGATGAGCGATTCCGGCTTTCCGAGTTCAGCGAGGATCAGCTTCACCACTTCGATGTTCGTCATCTCGCCATCGCCGCCGATGTTATACACCTCGCCCGCGCGTCCATTCTCCAGCACCGCGAGAGCCGCCTCGTTGTGGTCGTGGACGTGAATCCAGTCGCGCACATTCAGCCCGTCGCCATAGACCGGCAGCGGCAAGTCCGCGAGCGCGTTCGTGATCATGAGCGGGATCAGTTTTTCGGGAAATTGATACGGCCCATAGTTGTTCGAGCATCGTGTCACCAGCACCTCCTGCTTGAACGTATGAAAGTGCGCCAGCGCCAGGAGGTCTGCGCTCGTCTTGCTCGCCGAATACGGCGAACTCGGCTGCAACGGCGACTGCTCCGTGAATCTCCCCGTCGGCCCCAGCGAGCCATACACCTCGTCCGTTCCTATTTGCAAAAAGCGCCGCACCTTGTGCCGCCGCGCAGCATCCAGCAGCACACCCGTCCCCGTCACATTCGTCTGGATGAAAGCCAGCGGCCCGCTGATGGAACGATCCACGTGCGACTCCGCCGCGAAGTTCACCACCGCATCATAATTCCCCTTCGTAAAAATCACCTCCATCGCCGCCACATCCGCGATGTCCGCCTTGTGAAAAACGTATCGAGCGCCAAACGGTCGGACGAACTCCGTGAGATTCGCCGGATTTCCCGCATACGTCAGCGCGTCCACATTCTCCACGATCCACCCGGGCCGCGCCGTGAGCAGCAGCCTCACAAAATTGCTGCCGATAAAGCCGCAGCCGCCAGTGACAAGAATTCGCATCGCCGCCCTGTAGCAGCGCCCGCGCTTCGCGCCAAAAGATTTCCACCAAAACTTCGCGACGCAGGCAGCACGGCGAACGTTTCTGTTGACCACCCAACACCACCCCGCTCTATTCCGGCCTCAATCATTCGGGCTGTGGCTCAGCTTGGTAGAGCGCTTCGTTCGGGTCGAAGAGGCCGTGGGTTCGAATCCCACCAGCCCGACCATGTTTTTTGTCGAATACGGGCGAATACAGAGAGAAACGGAAAACGAGAGCGGAGAGCGGTAGCGTTTTGCCTGTATTGATACGCGGTGAATACGCGGATTTTGTCCCGCATTGTCCACCGGACCGCCTCGCGTGAAAAAATATCTGCACGCAATTTTCGCTTTTAGTAATACTGCCGGATGTAGCCGTAGGCTTTGTCGAAGAGTTCCTGATCTGTGTGGAGTTTGTATTTGAGCAGGGTGCGGCGTAGCGCCTGCCGCACTTCGCGTTCGCCCTGGCTGCTGGCTTGCCAATCGGGGAAGCGCACTTGTTTCACGATGGCATCAATATCTGCGACGACACGCTCGACGATGACGTGGGTGTGCTTGCCTTTCACTTCGTTGAATAGCTCGGTGAGGGCGGAGAGCGCCTTGTCCTTTTCTTCCTCGGGGGCGACTTGCTTCTCGGCTTCCACGGTGTCCTTGGCGACTTCGAGGATGGCTTTGAGGAACTCCAGACTGTTGAGCAATCCCTGCTCGTGCTTCTCGCGGATCTTCTCCAGGCGTTCGCCGAGTTCCGCGAACTTCGGATTGCCGGCGTGTTTCCGCAGACGGGCGATGAGCTTGATCTCCACCTCCTTCGCCTTCTTGGCAGGGTTGGAATCCTTGAGGATGCTTTCCAGCACCTCGGCATCGAGCACCAGCGCCTCCACGTCATCGCGCACGGCCTCGACGTGGACGTTCTCATTGATGAGTTCGATGGTCTTCGCGCCCAGCCGGTGCCAGAGCATCCTGCCGTTGCCGCTCACGGGCTTCACCGATTCATAGACCTGCGTCAGCCACTTGTAATCTTTCGCGTAGGCAGTCAGGCACGGGTCGGGTGAAAGCGCCTCCCAGATGGTGCCGAGCACGGTGTATTCACCGGCGAATTTGTCCCGCACCGCGTTGTTGGGGAGATGCTGCTGCGCTGCCAGCAATCCCTCGTAGCCGCCGACAGTGCGGTCCACGTTCGGGAAAAAGGCCAAACACTTCTGCATCTGCACGGGCAGGACTTGGCGCAGTTCCTCGATGTTGCTCACCACCTGCTGCACGGCCTTTTCGTCGAAATCCAGCGCCTGCGCCACGTCGTCGAAAATGCCTATGTAGTCCACGATCAGCCCGTGCGTTTTGCTCAGCCCGTAGGTGCGGTTCACGCGGCAGATGGCTTGAAGGAGATTGTGGTCCTTCATGGGCTTATCGAGATACATGGCCTGGAGGATTGGCGCGTCGAAGCCGGTGAGCAGCTTGCTCGTCACGATGACAAACTTCAGCGGGTCCGCCGGGTCTCGGAAGCGGTCGAGCAGCTTTTCCTCGGCGTCCTTGTCCCGCATGTGGACGCTCCATGCGGGCGGGTCCTTCTGGCCACTGCTCATCACGATGGCGCTGGCCTCGGGGCCGGCAATCTCGTCCATCACCGACTTGTAGAGCACGCAGCACTCGCGGTCGAAGCACACCACCTGCGCCTTGAAGCCGTTCGGCTCCACCTTGGTCTGGTAATGCTGCACGATGTGCTCCACCACGGCCCGCACGCGCTCCGGGTTCTTCACCAGCACGGCCATCTTGGCGGCGCGTTTGGCGAGGTCGTCGCGGTCCTGCTCGCTCAGGTCGCCGGTGATCTTCTTGTAGGCTTCATCAATCGCCGCCTTGTCGATCTTCAGCTTCACCGTCGGGGCCTCGAAGTGCAGCGGCAGCGTGGCCTTGTCACGGATGCTGTCCTGGAAGGAATAGCGGCTCATGTAGCCCGCGCTGTCCTCGTCCGCGCCGAAGGCCCAGAAGGTGTTGCGGTCCGCCCGATTGATCGGCGTGCCGGTCAGACCGAAGAGGAAGGCATTCGGCAAAGCCTCGCGCATCTTGCGGCCCAGATCGCCCTCTTGCGTGCGGTGCGCCTCGTCCACCATCACGATGATGTTCTTGCGGTCGTTCAGCACGCCGCCGGCCTCGCCGAACTTGTGAATGGTCGTGATCAGCACCTTGCGCACGTCCTGCCCCAGCAGCTTTTGCAGTTCCTTGCGGTCGCTCACGCCCACCATGTTCGCCACATCCGCCGCGTTGAAGGTGGCGGTGATCTGCGTGTCGAGGTCAATGCGATCCACCACGATCATCACCGTGGGGTTACCCAGCCTCGGGTGCATCCGCAGCTTCTGCGCGGCGAAGACCATGAGCAGGCTCTTCCCGCTGCCCTGGAAATGCCAGATGAGGCCCTTCTTCGGATACCCGGCCACCACGCGGGCCACGATCTTGTTCGTCGTCTCGTATTGCTGGTAGCGGCAGATTACTTTGATGCGCCGGTGCTTCTTGTCCGTGGCGAAAAGGGTGAAGTTTTGCAGGATGTCCAGCACCACGCCGGGCCGCATCAGGCTCTCCACCGTCGTGCGCACATGGCCCAGGTTTCCCTCCTCCTGATGCTCTTCATCGCGCCACGGCCCCCAGAGGTCGATGGGCATGCGGATGCTGCCGTAGCGCAGCACGCGGCCTTCCGTGGCAAAGGAGAACACATTCGGCACAAACATGGCCGGGATCTCCTTCTCGTAGATCTCGTTCACCTGATACGCCCCGTCGAACCACGTCACCGCGCTGCGCGTCGGCGTCTTCGCCTCGCCGATCACCACCGGCAGACCGTTTACCAGAAAAACCACGTCGAAGCGCTTCACCACGCTGCCCGTCTGGTAGGTCCACTGGTTCGTCACCGTCAGCCGGTTCTTCGCGGGCTGGGTGAAATCCACTAGCCGCACGGGCACATGCTCGCCGTTCGAGCCAAAGGGCATCGTCTTCTCCCCGCGCAGCCAGGCCATGAAGTTCTCGTTCGCCCGCACCAGCCCGTCGCCCTGCACGGAGAGCAAAATGGCCCGCAGCGCGTAGATCACCTCGTCCGCCCGGTCCGGCTGCTCGGTGATCTCGGGATTCAGGGAAATGAGCGCCTCCCGCACCCACGGCTCCACCATTACCTCGCCCGGCTGACGCGGCAGCGCCGTCGCCGCCACGTAGGTCCAGCGCGACGGCTTGAACTCCTCGCCCAACGAACCGCCCCAGCCCGCCGGCGGGTCCTCGCGCAGCACGAAATTGCCCGCGCCGCTGCCGAGCGAGATCGCTGCGTCGAGGATCATCTGCTCGACGGTGTTGGATTCGGTGAAGCTCATAGGATCGCGTTAACTATTTGAGTTTTGAGCGCCCGGGAGTTTTCGACTGCGGCCGTTGATTTAATCTCAGCGTCTTCAAACTCCATGAGCCGGGTTGCAACTTCCGATTCAGCTTCTCGCTTTGGATACGGAATCTCAATTGAGGCGAAGTTACTTTTGTTCAGAATGGGAACGGCGGTGCAGGAAGCATTTTGGCGGAAGTGAGGCTGTTGGCGAAGCAGTGCATAGTAGGCCACCAAAGGGTTTCGCTGTGGGCTGCACACAACCGTGTTGATCTGTTGATTGGTGAGGCATTGCTCACCTGCCATTGCCACTTTCCCAATGGTTGAGCCAATGCAGACAACCATCACGGCGTTCAGCGGAATTGGTCGACCGGTCAACAAACCGACTTTTGAAATTCGCTTCTCAGTCGTAGTGACGCATCGCGGTGAACCAATATCAGCGGGTGAGACGAACAAGTGCTCTGGCGGCTCGTAGTTGTGTGGTTCGGATGTTTTCGGAGTAGTGCCTGTGATGATTTGGCCGAGGTCAGCAATCTTGATTGTTTCCGCCATGGCGCCTTGGAGCACACTTCCGAACCATTGGTCCCGCGCATTTTTCACTTCGCCGCAGAGAACTATTTGCCGCTCCTCCACCTCATCCACCGCCCAGAGGATTTCCGCGATGCGGCGCTGCTGGTCGAGCGGCGGGAGGTCGAACTCGAAGCTGGCGAGGCTGCTCCAGTTGGTGCGCGGCGAGAGCGAACCGGCACTCGTCCCGACCGCGTGCTGAAAGAACCGCTCCGAGACGCAGAGGAACGGCAGCAATTCCGGCAGCAGACGCTGGGTGTCCTTCGGCGAGAGCACATAGATGTCGCCCGACACCACCGCCTCGAACTCCGCCACCGCCACCTTCCGCTGATAGGCCCGCCGTTTCCCGAACAACACCTGTCCCGGCCGGCACCGCCGCGTGAACGTCGTCCCGTCCGCCACATTCCCCCAGCTCCGCACATGCAGCGACCCCGGCTCCAAATGCTCCATCGCCACAAACCGCTCCAACCCCGCCTCCGCCGGCTCGCAGGTCTCAGCGCAATTCTCCACCACGTCCCCGAAGCGCATGCGCTTCCAGCCGATGCGGTCGAAGAGCGGGAGCGAGGCCCAGGCGGGGTTGGGCTTCAGTTTGGCGAGTGCTGGGAGAGTGGCGGTCATGCAGTGGCGGCCTTGAGCAGGCGTGCGGCTGCGTCCACCATGTCCTGACGGATCGTGGTGCGGGTGAAACGGGCGTCCGCTGATTCGCCGGGCGCTGCGGTGCCGAGCACGAAGTGACTGGCTTTGACCGGGCCGGGTGAGGTTTCGCTGGCGAAATGCTCGCGCAGCGTGCGCAGGGCATCGGTGCAAGCGGGATTGCCGAGGTGGACTTCCTCCGCGAAGGCGCCGATGGCGGCGTCGATGCCACCGTCGTAGTGCAGGATGGTGTAGAGGATGTCGAAGGCGTCCTTGGGCTGCTGGCGGTCGCAAAAAGCGCGGAGTTTGAGCGCGAGAAACGGACCGACTTCGCAGACGCGGGCGGTGAGCCTTTGCTCCGCGCCATGCAAATCCACGCCGACGATGGCGACTTCTCGGGCGGTGGCAAGGGCGCGATCCACGCCGGGCATGATGCCAGCGGTGATGTCCTCCACCTGAGCGGTGCCGCCGGTGAGTGGAGGCTTTTCGACGAGGAAATCCACCGGCACGGTGAAATCACCGATGACTTTCTCGAAGCGGGATGGATGGTCTTTGTTCGGCTTGAAGCCCTGGCCGCTCAGTTCCCAAAACAGTTTGCCATATTGGCCTGAATCGGTCGCGAGGGCGATGCCGAGGTCCACATCGAGCGTGGCCGGGCGAGGCAGGATGCGCGTGCCGGAGAGGTCGCCGCAGAGATACTTCGGCACCATGCCGCCCACGAGAACCAAGACATCGTGCCACTGCCTCAGACCCGCCCACACGTTGAGGAAGGCCGCTTCCGCAAGTGCGGTGCGATGCGGGTCATACTCGCTGTAGGTCTCGTATTTCATGGCCTGCAAAAACGATCCGATTCCCGGAGCGCGGCGGCGGCATCCGGGCCGCGCAGGCCGGTGCGCTGGAGGTCGAGGTAGATTTGCGCGTCGGTGGCGAGCGTCAGTCCAGATCGAGTTTGAGTTTCGTTCAAGATTCCCTCGTCATCGGGCACATGGAGCCAAAGTTTGCCGCCTTCATTCACAGGACGGAGGCCAAGCTGATCGAGGGTCGCCGCCTCCGGCAGACGCGGGACATATGCCGAGCAGAGCACCGGCTCGGTGAAGGGAAGGCGTGACCAAGCGGCAAGCCATTGGGTGAAGGCAATGGGGACGGCTTCGCGGTGCGCCCAGTCTTGCAGGCGATTGGCCAGCTCCGCGGGTGAACCAATGAAGCCGGCGTAGAGTGTCGTGCGAGTGCGTTTTGCGAAACGGTCGGAATCCACCCACGCATCCAGCAATACGAGAGGATCGCGCAGGCGGAACTCGCGGGCGCTGATCTTTTCGGCGAAGCCCTGGCTGATGAGGTGCTGGACGATGCGCGACACGAGGCCAGAGCTGGCCTTGGTGCGCGGAACGATCTCGGCCTGGGTCCAGGTGCGCTCGCGGTCAGTGAGCAGGCAGCGGACAATTCGGGCGCTCTTTCCAACGAAGATGTTTCGCGGCTCCAGTTCGTAGCTGAACGAGCGACCGGGCAGCGGGCGGCGATCCACCAGCAAGCCGGGGGCACGCAGCCATGCGCGACCATTGAGGTCAATGGCGGCGATGCCATGCTGTTTGCAGGCATCGAGCACTCGATGCGACAGCTCCGGGGTGACGAGCAGCGGTGGCGTGCCTTGCGTCGGCTTCAGCGATGCCAACCACGGGAGGCTGGGCTTGAGTTCATAGACGGGACGGAATGCGACCCTTTGGCTGTCGAGTTCTACCTCAACATGATCCAACCGCTGCTGGCCAGTGCCCGCCGGCAGATGCCAGTGCAAGTCAGGGTCCTCTGGCAGGAACTCCCGGAAATGGAGTGCCAGCTCGCTTTCGTGGCGGATGATTGCGCCTTTACTGGATTCTGATGTTTTCACTGTTGGATGAAAATGGACTGTTTCAGTGAACAATCGAGCATTTTCTTACTGTGTGTCGCATTTTCCACTAGGCGATAAGAACTCGCGTATTGAGTGAAAGTTTTCATTTTTCCAAAGCAGCAAGGGCTTTTCTGACCTGTTGGCTGCTTTGAAGCCAAGCGGTGATCGCATCCGGCAGGGCCGTGGTCGCACTCTCGGTGGCAGCATCCGTTTGCGCCTGCGTTTCTCCGCCGACATACAGCGGGATGCTCAGGTTTCCCTCCTTCGCTCGGATTTCCTCCATGGGCACGACGCGGGTGAAGCCGGGCTCGTCTTTAAACTCCTGATAGGCGCGAACGACGCGCTGGAGGTGCTCGTCGGTGAGGAAGCTCTGGGCGCGTTCGCGGGTGACTTCGTTCACCGCGTTGATGAAAAGGATTTTGCCGCGCCGGGCCTTGGGCTTCTGCGTGCGGCAAACGACGACGCAGGCTTCCATGGGCGAGTTGTAGAAGAGGTTCGGGCCGAGGCCGAGGACGCACTCGATGAGGTCGGCTTCGATGAGCTTGCGGCGCATTTCCGCCTCCTCCTGCCGGAAGAGGACGCCGTGGGGCCAGAGGACGGCGCAGCGGCCAGTCTTGGACTTGAGGCTTTGCAGGATGTGCTGCTGGAAGGCGTAGTCGGCGCGGCCCTGCGGCGGCGTTCCGTAGAGATTGCGCCCCCAGGGGTCGGCGGCGAAGGCTTCGCGGTTCCACTGCTTGATGGAGTAGGGCGGATTGGCCAGCACGACATCGAAGCGCTGGAGGCGGTCGCCTTCGACGAGCTTCGGCTCGGCCAGGGTGTCGCCGCGCTCGATGCGGAAGTCCTCGATGCCGTGGAGAAAGCAGTTCATCCGGGCGATGGAGGAGGTCATGAGGTTCCGCTCCTGACCGTAGAGCTTCACGTTCCGCCATTCCTTCTTCTGATTCCGCAGGTGGGCGATGCAGGAGAGCAACATGCCGCCGGAGCCGCAGGTGGGGTCATAGACGGACTCGCCGGGCTGCACGTCGAGCATCTCGGTCATGAGGTGGACGACGGTGCGGTTCGTGTAAAACTCGGCGGCGGTGTGGCCGGAGTCGTCGGCGAATTTCTTGATGAGATACTCGTAGCCCTGGCCCAGTTCGTCCTCCGGCAGGTTGGCGACGGTGAGTTCCAGCGTGGAGAAGTGCTCGATGAGGTCGCGCAGCATGGCATCGGACAGGCGGTCCTTGTTCGTCCACTGCGCATCGCCAAAGATGCCGAAGAGCTTGTCGGGGTTAGCGGTCTCGATGGCCCGCATCGCCTGCTGCAAGCCCCGCCCCACATCCCGGCTGACCTTCCGAATCTCCCGCCAATGGGCGTCCGCCGGCACCTGGAAACGGTGGTTCTCCGGGAACAGCGCAAAGTCCTGATCCCCACCCGACTCCCGCAGCGCGGTGACGGTCTCCTCGTCGAAGACATCGCACAGCCGCTTGAAGAACAGCAGCGGGAAGATGAACTGCTTGTAGTCTCCCGCATCAATCGTCCCCCGCAGGAGCACAGCGGCACCCCAGAGGTAGGATTCGAGGTTTTGTTGGGTGATGCGGGTCATGGAGATTAGGCAAACGTCCCGGCGATCGACCATGAAGTGCTGACGTGGTCGGTAAACTTTCCACCCAAATCGAACCCGGCTTTTTCAGCCATAACCTTCAGGCCGGCATGCACGCTGAAATCATCGTTGTAGTTGAGTTGCAACGAAAACTTGCGCAGTCCGAACTTGAGTCGTCCCTCGGCTAGGCTTTGCCAAGTGGGTTCATGTTGAAACCAAACCAAACCTTCGGGAATCTCCGGAGCGTCGTGCCCTTGATACTCCGCCTCGAAGAGAACGCTCTGTCCCTCGGATGAACTTGTTCCACCCTCTGCCTTGCACTCAAATCCCGCAGTAGGAATGCCAGCGGAGAGCGTGCTTGAAAAGTCCCTGTTCCACCCGCTCTGATGTTTGACCGAGCACGTCCGGGCGCCCAAATGGGTCAGGAGCTTCAATGCTTCAACAAATTTGTGTTCGAATACAAATCTGTGGAAATCCGCTGTTGGAAAATAGACATCTGCTTGAACGGGATGCGCGACATATAACACGGTATCTCGCGGGTGCCCCGGCAGCATACGCAGGTCTCGGCCCCAAGAATACGGTGCTGTCAGGACCTTGCTCCCGCCCTCTCTCATCTTCTTGTAGGCATCGTAAACCAGTTGGGAGGCTCCCCAAAGCGTCATGTATTTTAAATAAGACTTTAAAAGCAACGCCCAGAAATCCGGGCTTTGCGGGTTTTCTTCGGCATTGATTTCGGCCTCCCACACCGGATCTGGAATGAAAATGAGCATCTGCCTTTCAGCGTAGGTCAACTGTTTGAGGTCCTGCGTGGTCTTGGGTCTTTGCATAATTTTTATTTTTGAATGTGATTTAGGGTGGGCTCGCTGATTGTGCGGTTCGCGGCTTCCTTCGAACGGGCAACCTTTTTCCAAATAGCTCGATACCTTGTTCCTCGGCAAATTCGGCAATGGAAACTGAGCCGGCCAAAAATGCCTCAACGCGCTCGGCAGTCTTCTTTGAACTGGGCATACCGCGCAATCCGTGAATCACCTGGTGCCGAAGAAGAAATGCCTCCTTCTTGATAAAGTGCCAATCGGTAACGACATCCGGCAAACCCTTACCAAGGTAGGTCTTCACTTCCTTTTTCCAAGCGTCCTTATATTCTTCTGCTCCACTGCAACGATTAAGGACCGTATCGCGAATTACCCGATTGGTGTTCGTGCCCATAGCAATGACTGCTCGCCGGATAGTCCACTCGAAGTCGACAGCGGCAAGCAAGATGGCGATGACGGGTTCGTCTGGAAGAAAGGAACGGATTTTCTGATGACGCCGCTCCGGCATGTCGGTGGCTAGGAACATAGTATGCCCTCCTTCTTCAGCATGGTGACCAGCTTTTCTTCTGCCGCAAACGCGGCCTCCGCACTCTCGCGCAGTCGCTTCATGGCTTCTTCCACGGAGATTACCTCACCTGTGACCTTCGGCTCGACGTAGCGCGGGATGTTAAGGTTATGATCGTTGGCGGCGATCTCGTCGAGGGTGACGAGGCGGGCGATGCCTTCGACATCGGTGTAGTCGCGGACCCAGCCGTGGATGCGCTCGACATGTTCGGGGAGCAGTTCGTTCTGGGCGCGTCCGGTTTTGAACTCCTTCGAGGCATCGACGATGAGCACCTTGTTTTTTCGATCCTTCGCCTTCTTTTGCCGGAAGACGAGGATGCATGCGGCGAGGCCGGTGCCGTAGAAGAGATTTGGCCCGAGACCGATGACAGCCTCCAGTAGATCCATGCCGAGGAGTTTCTGCCGAATCTCGCCCTCCTTGCCCATGCGGAAGAGGGCTCCGTGAGGGAGAACGACGGCCATGCGCCCGGTCTTGGGGGCCATGGATTTGATCATGTGCTGCACCCAGGCGAAGTCGCCGCTCTTGGCGGGCGGCATTCCGGCGAAGTTGCGGCCATAGGGATCGCTGGCCCAGACTTCGTCGCCCCACTTCTCCAGCGAGAAGGGCGGATTGGCGATGACGCAGTCGAATGTGGCGAGGCTGTCGCCGAGGAAGAAGGCGGGGCTGCGCAGGGTATCGCCACGCACGATCTGGAAATCCGCCGCGCCGTGCAGGAAGAGGTTCATGCGGGCGATGGCGGAGGTGGTCAGGTTTTTCTCCTGCCCGTAGAGCTTGCCCCAGAGCGTGCGGTCGTCGCCGTGGGCCTCTTTCACATGCTGGATGGATTCGATGAGCATGCCGCCGGTGCCGCATGCCGGGTCGTAGAGCGACTCGCGTTCGCGGGGATCGAGGATGTTCACCATGAGCCGCACGACGGAGCGCGGCGTGTAGAACTCGCCCGCCTTCTTGTTCGTGGCGTCGGCGAATTTCTTGATGAGATACTCATACGACTGCCCCAGCACATCCGCCTTCGCCGCCGAGTTCCCCAGCGAGAGCCGCGAAAAGTGTTCGATGAGATTCTTGAGCAGTGCAT
Organism: uncultured Spartobacteria bacterium; assembly: GCA_903929475.1. Taxonomy (GTDB): domain Bacteria; phylum Verrucomicrobiota; class Verrucomicrobiia; order Chthoniobacterales; family Chthoniobacteraceae; genus SXWH01. Next base: position 4,727 of record CAIYUV010000182.1, on the reverse strand, counting down.
CCGAGAGCCGGTCCTTATTCGTCCACTGCGCATCGCCAAAGATGCCGTAAAGCGTGTGCGGATTCGCCTGCTCGATCCCGCGCATCGCCGTCTGGAGCGCCTGCCCGACATTCACCGCAACCTCCCGCACATCCCGCCAGTGGCAGTCCTCGGGAATCTGAAAGCCGTAGTTCTCCGGGAACAGCGCCGCCTCCTCATCGCCCTCAAACTGCTTCAGCGCCGCCGCATGCTCCTCGTCATGCACATCCGAGATGCGTTTGAAAAACAGCAGCGGAAACACGTAGCTCTTGAAATCCGCCGCATCCACCGGCCCGCGCAAAATGTTCGCCGCTTCCCAGAGGTGGGATTCAAGCTGGCTGAGTGTAACGGCGGGAATGGTCATTTCGATCAGGACAGTCCTTCATGCAGCCGGTTTTCTTACGCATGCCGTTCGAGGGCCAATTGCGATTGGAATAATCCTGCGCATCCAGAACAAGAACGGAGAATGAACAGCGTTGCGAAAATTGCCAGACGAATGGAAACATTTAGCAACGAATACTGACACTTGACGTGAGCAAAATGGGCTAAAATCAAAATCGAAATTTTGACCCACCCTCAGACCAGCGCCCCACAACCAGGCGGTTGATGGTTCACACTGAAGCACAATAGGATCGCGTTAGTGCCTGCCTATTTTTCAAAAGCTGCCAGTGTTGGGCGGCGGGCTGTTGTTCTCATTGTGTTTAATGTGCGGCAGGTAGTTGTATTCGTTCGCTTTTCGGGTCTCTATTTTTCCGGTGCTGATTTTTTTTAGCACCCGATTTGGCCATTCTTCATGAGCTAGAAGTTCCAACCAATAATTTGCCGTAGAATGCGGAATATCCAGCAAGCCGCCGGCGGTGCGGCAACTCAGGAAGAACGGCTTGTCGCCATTTAACTTTTGAAGATAAAAACAGAGTGCCACCAGCAATTGCATTTTTGGAGACATTGGAGGATCGCAGACAGCGGTAGCCTCGGGAGGTAGCAAACCGTTTCGTGCGGCATTTTGTGCGTCCTCCCAAGCACGCCCCATCGGCGTCTCGTCGTCAGCAAACTGACGATTTTCGCAAGCCTTTATCCACTTAGAGAGATATGCAATTTCGTCCATTGATGGATCCAGATGCTCCTTTCCACCCTGCCACCATTCTTTGAAAATAGCCAGTTTCTCCGGATAGGTCGTTTGCCGTCCTTGCTCCCTCTCATACTTGAGCAATGCACCGGACATATTCCAAAGGAGTTTGTCGCTTTCGTGTCGCTGCTTTGGGATGAATGGTAAGGCAGTGATTTTTTTTGCGCACCCAACTACGACATGTGTTACTTGTGTTGCTGGGTTACTATGTCGCTGTGTATCTGCGTTACTGTGTCCAATGACTGATTTTTCGACTCGATTTTCAACAATTTTTGAAGTCGGAACCCTGAGTCCTGCCGGCCATACAATTTGGCTAAAATCCATAGTGATAGGCGGTGCTTCAACCAAATAACTGTAGGGTTCATGAGTGTCTGGATGCATTCCTTGAATGATCGTCTGGTTTCCGTTCGCCCGAAATTCACCGACTTGGTTGCCATCTTTTGTGGTAAGCTTGCAGCTAGTTCGACACCCATCGGTAAGCCGTATCCAGATATTACAGCCACGCGCACCCCGTGTGCGGAGGCTGCCGTTCAGTCTGGGATTAACTTCAAGAAAACGACGCATCCACTCGTCGTCATCCAAATCAATAGAGCAGAGCCCACCTGAAACAGCCCCCATCGCTACACCGATATTCCCCTCTAGTAATTCGGCGAGATAAGTAGGATTCGACATTTCAGCCAACGTAAGGTGCTTCCACTTTTTATGTGTGCCTTTGCTAAATATCGGCCAGGAAAGTAAAAGCACATCATGCCCAATGAGTTTCCTAAGAGCGCAAAGAAATGGGTTATTTGCGGCATCTTCTTGAGTGTCATTGCCATATTCGATTTCATTATTTTTGTTTTTCATGATTTTGCGTTTTGTTTGATTTCCAGTGAAAGATGGCCGCCGAGATCGGGCTGGCCGCGGAAGGGGCGGGTTTTGGCTTCGAAGGCTTCCATCGGGGAATCCTCGCCGGCGTAGCTCAGCCAGCCCTCCATGCCGGTCCACATGCGATAGTCGCGTGCGGTGCGCGGGGCGGTGGCGCGCACTGCTCTGAGCACTTCGCTCGTCCCTTGCTTGGTTTCCTCTTTGATGGCCGCCCAGGCTGCACTGACAAACGGAGCAGGATCATCGGGCCACATGCTGCACGCTCGAAGCAGCGGCGGGAGCGCTTCACGAAATTTCCTGCCGGACGCCAGCGCGCACCCGCGGCGAAAAAGAATGAGAGGATGCCCGCTCCATTCGCGCGGCAGGCTTTCGAGGATTTCCAGCGCCTCGTCCACATCGTCAGGGGCAACGATCGCTGCGCGCTCCAGTTTGGCGAAAAATTCAAGGTCACTCGCCAGCATCTGCCGCACTTCGTCGAGCAGCGGCTCTATCCCGGCGATATGCTCGAAGGCACGTAGGCGGGCGGGGTCATTCCGCACCGACCAGTAAACGTGGTAGCGCAGCGCGCACAGGTCGCGGCGCTCCCATGCTGCCGCAGCATAGGCGGGCTGCGCATCGAGCACGCGGCGCAGGGCAATCTCTCGCCCCATGTCAAAGGCGCGCTGGTTTGCCGCGATTTCATCACAAGCCCATTGGTCGAAACGCTCCACCAGCGCCGGTGCAGTCAGCGCAGCAACGGGCAGAAGTGGATGTTCGCCATCCAGCGGCACCGCGCTGAAAAGCGGACGCAAGTCCGGTCTCATGTCCCTGAAGTTCGGCGGGTCGATTGGAAAATGCTGGTGGGGCGCCGGCTGCCATTCGCGCAGAAAGTCGAACTCGCTTTCAACGAGCAGATGCGCCGTCTCCAATGAGTATGCCCCCTTTGACAGCATCAGCCACAGACGCTTGAGGTCGCCGTCGAGCCAGGTCTTTCCGCGGTCATGGCGGTTCTGAGGGAGCGACTGGTAGAGATGCGCCACCGCTTCATCCGCCTTGCCGGCCTGCGCCAGAAAGCAGGCGATTTGATAATGGTCGTGCGGACGTGAATACCGCTCGACGCGCTTTGTGAGCATTTCCACGGCCTCGGCGTGCCGCCCGAGATAGTGCAGCGATAGCGCCGTGCTGGTGGTCCCTCGCGATGAGGGAGCAAATTGCAACCCGCTATCGGCCACTTTCTGGAACTCACCGCAGTTAAATGCGAGTTCGATAGCCCATTCCGCAGCGGGGCCGGGTGTTTCTTCTGCATTTTCGGCACGTTCCTTTGCGAGCGCCTCATCGGCGAGTTCGCGGGCTTCATCGGCCATGCCGAGTTCCCAATAGGCCATGCTTTGTTCGATGAGCGTGCTCACTTTTTCACCTCCTTCGCGCTGACCTGCACAAACTTCGCAGCATCCAGCTTCTGCTCGCCGTCCCAGCGGTAGGCAGTGAGCGGGCCGTTCTTTGCCACGCTGTAATCCAGGCACGCCAGATTCGGAGCGAGGAGCGCCGGCCCGGGCTCATGCGACAGCCAATAGTGACCGAAGAAAAGCGGAGGGGCATCTTCGGGATAGCCGGCGCACACCGCCGCGATGCTGTCATCCACGGCCAGATGCGGAACGCTGTCTGACTGCGGCATGCAGAGCTCATGATAGGTCCGCCCTTTTGCCGGCAACCACCACTTCAGGCGTATCCTTTTGCGGACGAGTCCTTCCTTGTCCGTGAAGATATATCCGGGCGGCAGATCAGCCTCGGCTCCTTTGAGCAAAGTTTCACAGTGCTCGAACTCGGGGCTATTTTTCACCACCGAGCGGTGCTTCAAGTCTTCGTCGAGATACTGCCAGCCGGCGTTTGCCGCCAACCGGTCATCCCAGTTTGCATGCACCGCCCGCAGTCCGCCCAAATCCAGCCACATCGGCAGGGTGGCAAACCACTTCAAGTAGCCTTCCCATTCATCCTCACGTCCCCAAAACTGGGCCAGTGTGATGGCGTGCTGGTTCACATTCTTGGGCACCCGCGGACGCAACCAGCCATTGTTCTTTGAGGGAGTGTGGTAGAGCAGCGCGTTGTATTCGTGGTTGCCCATGACGGCCAGAGCGTTGCCCGCATCCACCATGGCCTTCACCGTCTTCAACGTGCGGGGAATCGAGGGGCCGCGATCAATAAAGTCGCCGAGGAAGAGAACCTTTCGATCCTCGGGATGCCGCCATATCCCGTTGATTTTCTCGTAGTCGAGCTTGCGGAGCAGCGCGTCAAGCGCATCCGCGTGGCCGTGGATGTCGCCGATGATGTCGTAGGGTTTAATCACATTCATGTTTGGTTTTTTCATATTTTCTTTTTTCACGACCGGACTTTATGCCGAACCAGAAAACTTGCATAGTGCTTGGATTGTAGATAGCCTTACTGCACAGTCATGTATGAATCCATCCTCTCGCAATCAGGCTTTTCAATGGAGCGCCTTGGGAATTTCTGCGCAGTCGCGGACGCCGGCTCCATCGTGGGCGCAGCCAAAGGCAACCCGGTCCGGCAGTCACTTATCAGCCGTCAGATTCGCGAATTGGAATCTTTCTTCGGCGTTGAGCTGATTCGTAAACGCGGGCGCGGACTGGAACTGACCGACGCGGGACGGGAGCTCGCCGCGGTGGGGCGTGAGAATTTCAAAGGCCTCGCCGACTATGCCGCCCGTTGCAACGGCGCAGCG
>CAIYUV010000181.1 GCA_903929475.1 uncultured Spartobacteria bacterium | reverse complement strand
CGCAATGCGGAACTGAACGACTTCGTATGCACGCCGACTTCGCGATGGTTGATGAGGCTCTGCTGACTTTTGTGAACGAACTCGATCGGGTCCTCGACAGTGAGGATGTGATCTTTGCGGTGCAGGTTCGCCCAGTCCACCATTGCGGCGAGCGTCGTGGATTTGCCGGAGCCTGTGGGGCCGGTCACCAGCACGAGACCTTTTTTGAGCATCGCGAATTTTTTAATCACCTGCGGAAGTCCGAGATCGTCAGCGGAGAGAATTTTGCTCGGGATCAAACGGAACACAGCACCGATGCCATATTTTTGATTGAAGAAATTTGCGCGGTATCTCGCAAAGCCGGGATACTCGTAGCCGAAATCCACGTCGCCCGTTTCCTCAAACTGTTTGATTTTGTGCTCCGGCGCGATCTCATAGACGAGCGATTTGAGGTCGTCGTTAGAGAACGGAGGTGCGTCAACACGCACCATTTCACCATGGATGCGGAGAATGGGAGGATTGCTTGTTGAGAGATGCAGGTCGGATGCGCCCTGCTCCTTCATGAATTTGAAATACTGGTCTATGCGGGCCATGTCGACATGAGATAGCGGGAACGATGCCACGGAGCGCAGTTTGACGCAGGACTCCTACTGTGCGTCAGCATTGAAGACTTCCGCATTGCCATTTCCGTCAAAGCGCCTTCTGCGGCGAGCGTTAACGTGTCGCCGTGGCCAGTCGTTCAGCGCGCGCAAATCCGAGTAGATGATAGGCGAGGCGGTATTTCCACGGCGCGGCAGGCCCGGCGAGGCGAATGAGACCTTTGGCACGGCGCTGGTCATGATACTTGGTGGCTTCGTCCAAATTGAAACGTGCCCATGTGCGCGCCATTTCAAAACAGGCCTGCGCGATTTCCCTACGGTGCATTGGCAGGAGCTTCCTCTCTTCCTTTAGCCAATCAAGCATCCTCTCCATGAGTCCGGTGCGGACGCGGGTGACGAGCACAGGATCTTTTCGGCAAAGTGTCTCCTCGCTCCACACGCGATAGACGGCACCCGGCGCAGGTGTGTATTCAAAGCGCAACCCGGCTTGCAGCGCCGCGAGGTAAAGCTCGTGTTCCTGGCAACAAGGCTGTTCTTCACGCCAGCTCAGTTTGCTTAATGGCTCCCGCCGCCAGAGTGCGCCGCCTGTTTGCGGGATGTGCCAGCGGATCCATTGCGTGAAAATATCCTCGTGAGGTGAGGTGTGGCTTTGCTCCCGGGTCGTAGCGACAGACGTGGTGGTTTCGATCCAGACCGGGCTGTAGATCACGTCAGCGTTGCCGCGTGAGTCATTGAGTTGGGTGCTGATTTTCTCCGGTTCAAGGTAGTCGTCCGCGTCCAGATATTGCACCCACTCACCCGTGGCGTTTTTTAAAATGAGATTCCGCGCATGGTTTGCACCGTGGTGTCCTCCCTCGACGAGACGGATGTTTGTGGAAAATTCGTGAATGACTGCAAGGGATGAGTCAGTGGAGCCATCGTCCACAACGATCACCTCGGGTTCCACGCCACGCTGATCGAGCGCGCTCTGGATCGCCTGGCGAATCCATCGCTCTGCATTGTAGCAGGGGATGCCGATGGTGACTTTCATTTAGGGAGGTTACTCCGCCATGTCTCGTATAGCCATAGCGAGAATATGACGCGTCCGCCATCCCATCGGCCCGCGAGCAGATCGTCCCACGCAGCCCGGAGCAGTGTGTGGTCAAGTTGCGAACATACGACAGAGTTGGCGCTGAAAAGTTCGGCCTGCACTTGCTCGCGGAGCGGCCCGGTAAACCACGCATTCAGCGGAACCGGGAATCCCTTCTTTGGGCGCGCAAGGTCTTCGTTGAGCTTTTTCTCAAGCGTCTTTCGGAGCACAAACTTTCCGGGTCCGCCCTGCGGCAACTTAAGCGAGGAGGGGATACGCGCCGCGATCTTTGCCACTTCGGTATCGAGTAGTGGTGTGCGCAGCTCGATGCTGGCAGCCATGCTCATCTTGTCCGCTTTTTGCAGCAACGATTCCGCAAGCTGCCAGCGGATATCCCAGCAAAGCAGGTCGCTCAAAGAATCGCGCTGCTTGCTAAAACTTGTTTCTGAAATATCCACAGCGCGCTCGCTCAATTTACGGAATTGTTCGGCGGTGAGTCCGCGAGGCTGCGCGATATTTCCCGGCAGCCCCTCCATACGCAAAGTCGCGATTTCACCTTCGTAGCTACTGTTCGTTCTGGCAAAAAAACGTTCCATGCGCGATGCGCTGGCGAAGCAGCCGCGTGGCAGAAAAGGCGACATCCACCGCAAGCGCTGTGTTCGCTCCATGGTGGCAAGCATCCCCAGATAGCGTCCGTCATAGCCGCCGAAAAGCTCATCGCTGCCCTCGCCGCTGAGCAGCACTTTCACGTGGCCGCGAGCCATCTCACACACACGCATCACGGCAAAGCAGGCCGGGTCTCCAATTGGTTCATCGAGATGCCACGCGATGCGTCCAATGCTTTCGGAAAAGTCGCGTGCGGTGAGTTCGAGCGTGTGGTGCGTGCTTCCGATTTCACGCGCCGTGTCTGCGGCCCCGCTTTGCTCACTGTCTTCTGCGCCAAAGCCTACGGTGAATGTCTGCATTGTGCCGCTCTGCAATTCCTGCGCGTAGGCGGCGACGGTTCGCGAGTCGAGCCCGCTGCTCAGCAGCACTCCCACGGGCACGTCTGCACGCAAATGCATTCGCACACTTTCGCGCAGGGAGTGGTCCAGTGCGTCAGTCGCATCATCAAGTCTGGTGATGTCTGGTTCCGCTGAGAGATCGTAGCTCCATGCGCCGACATGTGTCGCTCCTCCGCGCTCATCGAGCGGCACACGGAGCACCTGTTCCGGCTGCACCTTTTTAATGGCGGTAAAGTGTGTTTCTCCGTCGGGAAGCGAGAGCCACGCAGCAAAAGTGAGGAATGCATCCTCCCGCAAATCGCGTGGGACCCACGGAAGTGAGAGCAGGCATTTTAGTTCGCTTGCGAAGGCAAAGCGTCCGCCACTGTCGGTGAAGTATAGTGGTTTCTGTCCAAAATGATCCCGCGCCAGAAGCAGTGAGCGTCCCGGACGATCAAAGATACAGAACGCGAACATTCCACGCAGACGCTCTGTCATTTTAGGCCCTAGCTCTTCGTAAAGATGGACGAGCACCTCCGTGTCGCTGTGCGTGCGGAAAGCGTGACCTTTTCCCTCCAACTCGCGGCGAAGTTCGACGTAGTTGTAAATCTCGCCGTTGAAGACGACGCCGACATTTTCGTCCTCATTCCAAATCGGCTGGGTGCCGCCCTCGATATCAATGATGCTCAGCCGTCGCATCCCCATTGCCAGCCCGGTCGCGGGCTCGATGTGTGTGCCTTCACCGTCCGGCCCACGATGCGCGATGAGCCCGAGCATACGCCGGAGTTGGGCGCCTGCATCGGGCTCGGCACGATCTACTAAACCGGCGATTCCACACATCGAGTTCTATTTAGCCGAGAGTGTGCCAGCGGGTCACGGCTGCTTTTCACGTCGTAATCCGCAGCGTCATCTGTTGAATAGTGCACCTCATGGATCCGCTTCCATCGCTCAGTGTCATCCTAGCCACATGGCGTCGCCCTGATTCTGCGCGTCTCGTGCTTGGCGATCTAGCGAGACAGACTGGGGTGCGTGCCGAGGTTGTTGTCATTGATCAAAATCTACCTCCTATGGACGAGAGCATCTATGAGTTCATCCGCGCCTCACCACATACGCTGAAAGTGGTCGGGCAGAGACAGGGGGTCGTCGCCGCGCGACGTGCGGGAGTGGCCGCGAGCAGCGGGGATGTGCTTGTATTTATTGACGACGACATACGGATTCCCGATGCCAATTTCCTCGTCAATCATGCGCGAAATTATGCCGACGATGAAGTGATGGCCGTATGCGGTCAGGAACTGTCGCCGCCGGATTATCAGCCGGGGGCTGGATCGGGAGGAGAGTTTGCAACACCGTTTGAGCAGGCGGTTTTTTTCCATCGAGCGAGCACGGAACGCCGGGTGGTTGCACATCTCGCCACCTGCAATTGCTCGCTGCGGCGCGATGCATGGGAAAAAGTCGGCGGGCTCGATCCTGCTTTCGCCGGGAACAGCTACGGAGACGACTACGACCTCGCCTTGCGAATGCACTCAGCCGGGATGAATATCGTTTTTGATCCCTCGGCTAGTATGCAGCACACACGCGCGCCAATGGGCGGACTGCGCCTCGATGATCCTCAGAACGACTATAAAGAGTGGGAAAAATATGTGTCACTCTGGCTGTTTCATCTCCGTCATGTGCCGCCGAAGTGGAGGCCGTGGAATTTTCGTCAGGGCATCTTGCGAAAAAGCCTGCTTCTAAAGCGCAACGCGCTCCGCCCATGGCGATGGCCGTCCGTGATATGGGGGCTTTTGCGTGCGCGGGCTGTGGCGAAGCGGGTGGTGTAGTGACTATTTACCCAGCGCGAGCCGGTATCCATCCGCCGTCAGTCGCGCGACATTTTCCCAACTGCACGACTCACGCCATGGCACGGCTGCTGCAAAATCCGGCGCGACCGAGAGAGTCTTGCGCAGTGCTTCCGCGAAGTCCGTATCGAAATCGGTAAAGCGGTGAACGAATGGAGTGGGTTCATCGAGGAGCACCGTGTCAAGCCGGGCAGGCAGGAGCATTGGCAGGCCCCATGATCGTGCGAGGTTTGCAGCGCCGGAAGTAAAAATTTGCCGGTAGTTGAATACGGTGCAGTTTGCCGCGCACAGCCACAGCCGGAGTTGCTCATTGGCAAGCCATGTGAAACGGGTGATGATGTTTTTCGCGTCTCCGATTTGCCCGGAAAGCCGGGCGGCATATTCGGGAGTGATTGGGCTGCCTACGATGGCAAGCGTGGCTTCCGGCTGCGAACGCCGCCACCACGCGATGACTTCCTCCTGCCCCTTGTAGGGCTTGACCATGCCGAACATGAGGACGATTTTGCCGTCACCGATACCGAGCGCCGACCGCGCTTCGTGTTGCGAAACGGGAGCGCCGAGCGCCACGCTGAGATCGCCATGCGGGATGACGCATACTTTCTCCTCAGCGAGCGAAAACTCGCGGACGATACGCTGCTTCGCGACTTCCGAGTGGGCGAAGACCACGCCGGCTCTGGCGTGAGCTGAGCGCGTGTTGCGTGCGGCGAAGGATTCGTTCGCACGGTTGTGCGCGTGGAGATTGTGGGCGGTTGTTGCGAGGGCGCAACGGCGTATGGCTGCGCGGAGGTCGCAGGCGAAGCGGGCGCGACGGAACCAGTCCCATGCATCGCCTTTGCGCGGGTAATAAGCCTCGGGCCAGTGGAGGTGAAGCAGGTCGCAGCTCTGTGCCGCAAGCAGGCGGCGCAGCGGAAATATGCGTTTGTAGCCTTCGAGGAAACTGACTTGCACACCTTGCCGGCCCAGCGACTCAGCAAGCAATCGTTGGTAAGGGACACCGTTGCGCCAGTCGGGCGCGAATATGACTTTCATCAATCCTCCTCTTCAGTCAGCAGCACATCGCGCAGCCGTTTGAGTCCTTCGCCATAGAATTGGTCACGCACAGCGCCGACGTAATGGCGTGCGATGCAGTCGCTGGATGCATCTTTTGCAAGGGAGACTTCGTAGGTCTTTGGCAGAAGGCCGCCCTTGCCATGGCGCGAGGCACAGAGCGCAAAGAGCGTCTGCTCAACGCGCCAGATGTGACCTTTGAGAATGCTTGTTTCCCCCAGTGCGCGTTCGCAAAATTCCAAATCAATCGCTGCCTTCGAGAGCAGGCAGAGACCGCTGTTCACGCGGGGCCACAGCGTGATGCCGAGGTCGCTCCATGCGTGCTCCTTGGTGATGAGGCTGCCTTCCTCGATATCCTCGTTGAACCAGCATTCCGACGTGTTGCCAGAAACCCAATTCATGATTTCACGCGGGTGGTTGAAAAAAAGCAGGTCGCTGTCGAAAATAATAAAGCGGTCACTTTCACAAAACTGCGCCATGTCGAAAATCTTCAACGCGAGCGGGTGCTTGTTGCGGTAGTCGTGGCAGAATGGGAATGGCAGTAGAAGACGATCCATCTTCGTGTCGGCCTCGTCGCGGGAGATGATGCGAACGGATTTGAATATCTGTTTTAGCTGTGCGCAGATTTGTGCGTTCAGAGTTCCGTCATCGTGAATGACGATGTTCCAAGTCTGTTCGGTAAAATGAAAGAAGCTGGCAAGCATCCATGCACAAAGTTGCCAGTCTTTCGCCCCGGTCAGAACGTGGATGGGCACCGACTGGGGAGCTTCGCTCCAAAAAGGCCACACCCATTCGACGATGCGTGGTTTTGTTTGATAGTCGTGATAGCTCGCGCCGAAGCCGCGCTTAAAATCGCGCTTCAGCAGCCACCAAAGACGTCCAGGTGAAATCATACGATTGTTCTACGACGGAAGCCGAGCAGCTTGGCAAGACTCGACTTTGCCCGCGCACGGACGGACGGACACAAAAACCAAAGCGGGTGCCTCAGCAATGCTGTTACAAACGGAGTCCGGCGTTTGCCTGGGATGGTGGTTTTTCCGAGTTGGTAAAGGTCGTAGCTCAAGTGGGCATGGAGGCGTTGTTGAAAGAGCGTTCCGATTTCAGCACCGTCGCTGAGATGTTCGCTGACGATCCCCCGAATCTCGTCCGCTGCCAGCTCGGACGCGTTTGATTTTTGTCCGCTGTGGATGCGGAAGCGCGCGCCCACTGCCGGGACATGGGCGACTCGTGCACCTGCGCGGAAGCAACGCACCCAGAAGTCGTAGTCGAAGGCGAGATTCCATTTTGTCTGAAAACCGGCGGTCTTTTCCCAGAGCGAGCGCCGGAAAAATACCTCGGGCTGCACCCATTGACGCTGGCTCCACCAGACCCCGTAGATATCGAGCACTTCCTCCAATGATTGAATGCAGCCTGCGTGATGCCCTGTGGTTTTCCCGTTGCGATCCATCCATTCCACGCGGCCATAGATGAGATCGAGTTCAGGGTGATCCTCGAAGTATGCGAGCGCGCGCTCGGCGGTGCCGGGAGTGAGGATGTCATCGCCATTCAAAAAGCCGATGATTTCGCCGCCCATTTTTGCGAAGGCACGGTTGAGAGCATCGGGCTGGCCGCTGTCCGGCTCGCACACGACCGTGTCGCACGGGCGTGCGAATGAGCGCGCGATCTCAATGGTGCGATCCTTCGACGCACCATCCTGCAGCCACCAGCACACGTGTTCTTCTTGTGCATTGAGTGACTCCAGCGTTGCAGGAAGAAATTCCTGCGCGTTGAAAACCGGCACGGCGAGGGTCAAACGCTGCGGCTTCGTGCTCATGCGCTGACGATCTGTTTTTTTACCGCTCCAAGCCACGGACGAAAACCGAGCAGCGAAGGGCGCTGCATCGCGTCGGTGAGCAGGCGCACGAGTCGCCCGATGCGGGAACCGTGCGGATTTTCGTGCAGCGCACGGCGGACGACATACCATTTTCGATTTTGAAAAATTTCATTCCATAGCGCCAAAGCATCATCGGGCGCGAGACGGTCGGCATAGGCGGTGGCGATGCGCAGTTCCTCCTCGAGAAAACGATAGTTGCGCCCGTCGCGCACCGTCTTACTTTCCGAGTGCCAGCGCCAGCGGCCCATCACCTCCGGCACGCGTCGCAGGAGGTATCCGGCGAAGACCGCGCGCGTGTAATACTCCATGTCCATCGAGTAGTTGTAGCTCTCGTCGAAGCCGCCGATGGTGTCGTAAATCCGGCGGCTCATGTAGCAAACGTTGGAGCACGGGAAGACGTGTTCGACCGAGCGTGCCCATGGCGTGACGACTTCCTTGAGGCGCGCCGGGCGGTGCGGCGTCACGGTGCCGCGCTCGCTTTGCTCGTCGAAAATTACACTCACTCCGCCGATCCAGTCGGTTGCTGGATTTTGAAAAAGTTCACCGACACGGATGAGCGAACAGGGCGTGAGCAGGTCGTCGCTGTTCAAGTAAGCCCAGACATCGCCAGTCATGCGCGCGAGTCCCTTGTTGATCGCGTGCGACTGTCCGCGATCCGGCTGGATTTCAAGGTGCGCGAGCCTGTCAGTGTAGCGATCGAGGATTTCGCGGGTGTTGTCCGTCGAGCCTCCATCCATCACGATGAGTTCGAGCGCGGGGTAATTTTGATCGAGCACCGATCGCAGGGTCGCTTCGATGTAAGCGCCTTGGTTGAAGCTCGGCACGATGATGGAAATGCGCGGGCAGCTCATGAGACTCGCTCGACTTTGCACTCGATGCTCGGGCAGACGGTGCCGGGCCACGTTTCCGGGAAGTGGGAGGACTGATTGCCTGCGCCACCCACGGTGAAGGTGAGAAATTGCTGCGCCGGGATGATGTATCGTTCTCCGGGCACATCGCAGCAGATCGAGATGTTGTAGCCCCTGCGATTTAGCAGGGCTCCGGGCAGCGTCCAAACAGTGCGGTAAGTGCCGGGATCGAGAAGTTCAACTTGTCGGAGATGATCCGTCGCGACAAATGCCAGTTCGCCTTCGCTAGTGTGGACGAAAAGTTGAATGCGCATTCCCCGCACGCGCCGGAGTGCCTCGTAGCGCAAATCAACAGTAACGGGTTGGCCTGCTTCAAAAAAAGAAGCGCGTTCACCGAGTGCATCGGTGAGCGTGAGCGACGCGAGGCGCACCTCGTCGTTGCCGGGCGCTTTGTCAGCGGGCCATGCGATGTGACCGCCTGCCTCATCGGGCGCGGAGCTTGCGAGATAGCGTGCGATCACCTCATTCGGCGCACCCTGTGCGGCGACGGTTCCGTCTTGCAGCAGGATAGTCGTATTGCAGAGCGCGCGAACGGCACCGAGGTTGTGCGAGACGAAAAACACGGTGCGTCCGTGCTGGTGAGCAACCTCGTCCATTTTCCCGAGGCATTTCTTTTGAAAAGCGGCGTCGCCGACAGCGAGCACTTCATCAATCAACAAAATCTCCGGCTCCAGATGCGCCGCGACCGCGAACGCCAGCCGCACAAACATCCCGCTCGAATAGCGTTTCACCGGCGTGTCGAGAAATGCGCCGACCTCGGCGAACTCCACGATCTCATCGAACTTCGCTGCGATCTCCGCGCGCTTCATCCCGAGGATCGCGCCGTTCAGGAAAATGTTTTCGCGCCCTGTCAGTTCCGGATGAAAGCCTGTGCCAACTTCGAGCAGTGAAGCCACACGCCCACGCAAGCGGATGCTTCCGCGTGTCGGCTCGGTGATGCGTGAGAGAATTTTCAGCAGAGTGCTTTTGCCAGCGCCATTGCGACCTAGAAGCCCGACAACGTCGCCGCGCTGAACGGTGAAGGACACATCGCGCAGGCACCAAAACATCCCCGGCTCGTCGCCCTCGCGTGCACCGAGCGCACCCGCCGGGGGCGTATCGCGCCGCTGAAAAAGTCCGCCGTCACCGAGGCGGTAGCATTTACCGATACCGTGGGCTTCGACCATGGGCTGGATGGTGTTGCTCATATTTAGATGCTGTCCACGACGGTGCGCTCCGCGTGGTTAAATGCGATGGTGCCTGCGAACAGGACGATGAGTGAGACGACTGCGGAAACGGCGAGCATGGCGGGCTGCCAGACGCCTTCGCCGAGCAGCACCGTGCGTGTGTGCTCGACGATCGACGCCATCGGATTTGCCCACGCCAGCCATGACCAGCTCGCGTTTTTCGTGAGCAAACCCATCGGGTAAAAAACCGGCGATGCGAACATCCAAAGTTGCAACAGCACCGGAGTGAGATGCGCAAGGTCGCGGAATTTTGCTGTGGATGCAGAAATGAGCAGACTCAAACCGAGACTCAGAATTGCTGTGATTGCGATGAGCGGAATCATCAGCAGCGCGCTGGTGCCCATGTGAACTGGCGCGCCTCTTGCGGCGAACCAGCCGTAGAAAATAAAGAACACGACAAGCTGAAGCACGAGCGCGAAGAGGTTGGAGACGACCGTGGCGATAGGCACGATGAGTCGGGGAAAATATACTTTTCCGAAGAGGTGCGAGTTGGCCGTGAAGGTGGCGGAGCCAGTCGTCACGTTTTGCGAGAAGTATGCCCACGGCAGCAGCGCGCAGAGATTGAAAAGCAGTGACGGGATGCTCCCGGTGGCGATGCCGGCGACTTTGTGAAATGCGATGCTCATCACGACCGCGCTGAGCAGTGGCTGGAGGATGAACCACAGTGGCCCGAGCATGGTCTGTTTGTATTTCGCGAGAAAATCGCGTCGGACGAGAATGACGAGCAGATCGCGATATTCCCAAAGCTCGCGCCAGTTCATGCGGAGAAAACCGCGGCCGGGTTCGATCAAGATTTCGTAGCCGGGCGCGGGGCTGGCGTGCTCGTTGGGCTGTGACATTGCGGGTGTTTACAAACTCCAATCCCAACATGCGAGCCGCCAATCTTCGCCTTCGCCTGCCACTGCGCCTGCATACCCGGCTGCGGGTGAGAAATTGCGCACGCAGAAACGCGCATCGGGTGTTGCGCCGATGCCAGTGCCGCTGGCTTTGAGCGCGGCCTCTTTGCGCGTCCACACGTCGAAAAATCGCATGGCGCGATCCTCTGCCGGTGTGATGCGCAGGTCCCACGATTCGCGCGGCTCGAAGTAGTGGTCGGCGATTTGCTCGAATTCGATTCCGTCGTCCACACGCTCGACATCCACGCCGACATCGCACCCGCGCGACACGGCGATCAACGCGAGGCCGTCAGTGTGGCTGAGATTGAAGCGCACGTCGGTGAACGTTTGTTTCAAGCTGGGCTTGCCATGTTCGCCGATGGAAAACTCCAGTTCACGAGCCTCTCCGCCTACGTAGCGGGCGAGCAAGGTGCGCAGTGCAGCATGGGAGATGATGAAATGTGTGCGGTCTTCATCGAAAGCGAAACGACTTGCGCGGATGAGTTCATCGGATGAAAGCACTTCCTTGCATTTCTGCACTCGGTCGCGCTCGGTGAGGTTCGCACGCCAGAGGTGGATTTCACCCGGCATCAAGCGCGGTTGCGCGGGGGCTTTCGACCAGAGTGGCGGCGGTAGTATCATAGGCTGTCAGCTTGCTTTAGCAGTTCGCGCACCTTGGCCGCAGCGGACTCTCCAAATTCGCGAATATACGTGATGTGATCGCCCGGTAATTCATGGATGTGCAGCGCGCCAACCTGCGCATTTTCCCAGCCGAGCGAGCCGTATAGGCGACGGGATTCGGCATCCACCACAAGTTGCACAGCGCCGTCGTATGGGCGTGGCCGGTGCTGCATCAAAGTGACAGGATAGCGTTCCTGCCCGCGCGGGTGCTGGTTTCCCGCGTCGGCAGGGCGAGGCTGTTTGTGACGTTTGCCGAGAAATGCGCGCACGACTTTTCCAAGCATACGGCGTATGCGGACGAAAAAGCCCGGCGGTGCATTTTCCGCAGCGCGCTTGATTTCCTCAGCACGAAGATAATCGGCGAGTTCGTCGGGATTCGGGACGCTCGTATCAAAAAGCATAAGCAGCGCGACCTTCTCTCCGGCCTCGCGAAACTGGCACGCGATCTCGTGTGCGCAGATGCCGCCGACACATTCGCCAGCCAGAAAATACGGCCCGTGCGGCTGCACTGCGCGTATTTCCCGCAAATAATCGGCGGCCATTTCGGTGACGGTCTCGTGCGGCGGATCCGCTGTGCCTGCGCCGCGCGCCTTCAAGCCGTGGATGGGCTGCTCACTGCCGAGGTGTCGCGCGATTTGCGCGTAAACAAGAAACTCGATTTCGCCACCCCATCCGCCTGCGACGAGAAAAAGCGGGGCGCGCTTCGAGTCGCCGCGCTGGATGTTCATCAGGTATCGAGGCGAATCGAGTTCGCTGCCCGGTTGTGTCGCGGTCGTGTTGATTTTTGAAATACAGGCAGCGGCGAGTCCCTCGACGCTCGGTGTCTCAAACAGTCGCGATGCTGGAAGTTCGATGGAGAATTCCCGTTTGATCCGTGCGAGCAAATCCATCGCGAGCAGCGAGTGTCCGCCGAGAAGGAAGAAATCATCCGTGACGTCCACGCTTTCGCGCCCAAGCACAGCAGCCATGAGCGCTGCGATGCGGGTTTCGGTGTCGTTGCGAGGCGCGATGGCGACGCTGACCTCTGACTTCGTAGGTGTGGGCAAAGCGCGGTGATCCACTTTGCCGTTGGCGGTAAGTGGAATTTGATCGAGAGCAATGAATGTGGAGGGCACCATGTAGTCGGGCAGAGTGCGGAGGAGGAAGGTGCGTAATCGGCCGTCATCGGGCATCGGATCGTGTGCGACGATGTAGGCGACGAGCGAGCTGCCCTGGAGTCTTACCACTGCCCCCCGAACATCGGGATGCTGCAAAAGTGCATTTTCAATTTCGCCAAGTTCGACACGAAAGCCACGCAACTTCACTTGCTCATCGAGTCGTGTGAGAAATTCGATGGTGCCATCCGCGCGCCAGCGCGCTGAGTCACCGGTGCGATAAAGGCGGATGCCGTTCCATGTGATGAAACGCTCAGCCGTCAACTCAGGCCGGTTGTGATAGTGAAGGGCGAGACCGTCCCCACCCACGTGGAGTTCTCCTGCAACGCCGATGGGCACAGTTTTGAACTTTGAATCGAGTATGTAAACTGTGGTGTTTGCTATGGGCTTTCCAATCGGCACAGTTGCGTCATTTCTCCCGACGCACGTGATTTCGTGACACGTGGCAATGACCGACGTCTCCGTCGGGCCGTAGGCATTCAAGATGTGAGTTGGCGGCTGCGAGTCGAACACGCGCGAGACGCAGTGCGGGTTGCTGGCTTCGCCGCCAAAAAGCAGAAATCGCAGTGGGGCGAATGTCTCGGGAAGTTGAATTGCGATTTGGTTAAAAAGCGCAGTGGTTACGAGCATCGCGCTGATTCCCAAGTCGCGGATTGCGGCACCGAGTTGCGCGGGCGAGAGCATCACATCCTTTTCGAGGATGACGCAGCGTGCGCCATTGAGCAGCGCGCCCCACACTTCCCAAGTGGTCGCGTCAAATGCGGGATTCGATACATGGGCGACGACGTCGCTCGACGTGAGTTGAGCGTAATCGGTGCCGAGCACAAGGTGCGCGACTCCACGGTGCGGGATGACGACGCCCTTGGGTTTCCCCGTGGATCCCGACGTGTAAATGACGTGGGCGGGACTCCCGCCATCGGTCGGCACGTCTGGATTGTCATCGCAGACGTGAGGCGGTGGTGTTTGCTCATCGAGCAATACGAGTGGCCCATCAAACCGCTCAAACATCGCAGCGTGCGATGAGTATGTGATCACACAAAACAAACCGCCGTCCTTCGCCATGAACTGCACGCGCTCCGTCGGCCACGCAGGGTCGAGCGGCACATATGCTCCACCTGCTTTCACGACGGCGAGCATCGCGGCGACCATTTCTGCCGAGCGTCCGGAGCAAAGTCCGACGAGCGCGCCGGGCTGCATTCCACTGGCGAGGAGTCGGTGTGCGATGCGGTTGGCGCGGACATTCAGTTCGGCATACGTGAGCGATAGGACGCCGTGGACGATGGCGACAGCGTTGGGGGTGCGTGCGGCGTTTTGCTCAAAGAGCGTGTCGAGCCCCGTGTCGCGCGGGTATGGGCGCGCGGTGGTGTTCCAGTCGTTGAGAATGTGTGAACTTTCCTCGGAAGTGAGCAACGCGAGTTCGTCAATCGGTGTCGCTGGCGAGTTTGCGATTGCCGCGAGCAAAGTGCCGTAGTGCCCCAGCCAGCGCTCGATGGTTTCTGCGGCGAACAGGTCGCGGTTGAAATGGCAGAAAAGCCGATAGCCGCCGTCGGACTCGATTAAATTGAAGCTGAGTTCCAGTCCGTAGCGCGTTTTTTCCAACGGAGCAAAGTCAGCGGATGCGGTGTCGAAGCGCAGGGTGGAAGGCGCACGATCCACATTGAAGCTCACGCTCACGAGGGGAATCCGGCTCGGGTCGCGTGGCAGCGCGAGATGTGTGAGTAGACGGCCAAACGTGAAGTCCTGATGCTCGCGTGCATCGAGAACGAGATTGTTCACGCGGGGGAGCAGCGCGTCGAAGGGCTGAGCACCATCGAGCGCGAGGCGGAGCGGGAGAAAGTTGACGCAATGCCCGACCAGAGCGCCGTCGCCCGCGGTGGTCTGTCCGGCGGAGGCGATACCAACCACGATGTCAGCCTGACCGCTGAGGCGATGGAGCAACGTGTAAAACGCAGCCAGCATCGTGGAAAATATTGTGGCCTGTCGCGCAGCGGAGAGTTTGCGCAATGACTCGCAAATTTCAGCAGGAAGCAGGGCGCTCCGCGTTGCGGCGTTAAATGTCCGTTGACGCGAACGCGGTTTGTCAGCCGGAAGATCAAGCGGTGCCGGTATTGTCGTGAATTGCGCGAGCCACCAGGCCTCGGTTGCGCGATCCTCCTCGCCGCCCATTTTCCCGCGCTGCCTTGCGGCGTATTCGCGGAAACTCAGCGCCGTCTCGATGTGTGCAGGGCAGCCTTGCGCGGTGGCGCTGTAGTTCCCGGCGATTTCCGTGGCGACAATGGCGAATGACCAGCCGTCGCAAACGATGTGGTGCGCGGTGAAGGCAAACAGATGTTCTCCCTCGGCAATCTTCAGCAGTCGTGCGCGGAAGAGAGGGGCGTCGGCGAGAACGAACGGCGTCTCGGTGTCGCGCGCGATGCAGCCGGTGATTGCCTCGCTCTGCATCGGGGCGGCGAGATCGGACAGATCATCGTAGGTGAAATCGGTGGAGACATTGTCATGCACGGTCTGCGCACTGCCGTCTGCTGAGATCGTGGTGCGCAGTGAGTCATGTCGTTTCACCGTCCCTGCGAGCGCGGCGCGAAGTGTGTCGTGATGAATGTCACCGTGAATGCGAAGGACGACCGTGTCGTTGAAAGCGGTGCTGGCCTCGTCGCCGAGATGTGTCGCCAGAAAGATTTCCGACTGTGCGTGTGTGAGCGGGAAGTCTGCCGAATTTCCATTCGCCGCTGATGCGGCAGCGGCGGCTGGCGGCTGCTTTCCAGCGGGAAGTAAATTGGCACCCACGAGTGCTGCCACGCTTTGCTCAAAGGCGTTTGCGATTTTTTCGATGTCGGCGTCAGTGTGTGCGGCGCTGAGAAAGCACGGACGATTTTCCCACGCATGGATTCCGCGCAGCCGCAAATGATAAAAGATCAGCGCGGCGTAGCGATGTTCGGCAGGGAGCGGGAGGTGATACATTGAGCTGAACTGCTCCCAGCGCAGCGGGACGCCGTGCGCATCGAGGCAGGAGTTCATGCGTGCAGCGAGTGAGCGGGCTTTTTCAGCGAGCGTCTGCTGGAGCACCGGGCCGTGTCTCTCCAACGCATCGAGCACGGCGCTCGCAGCGGCGAGGGCGAGCGGGTGACGAACAAATGTGCCCGCGAAAAAAGTGACGCCGACTTCTGGGAATGAATCGTCGCCGTAGTTCCACGCGCCGCCGTCGAGCGCATCCATGAAGTTGCGCGCACCCGCGATGATGCCAATCGGCATCCCGCCGCCGATGACTTTGCCGTAGGTCGCGATGTCGGCATTTACGCCGAAAAATTCCTGCGCTCCGCCCGGTGCCGTGCGGAAGCCGGTGACGATTTCATCGAAGATGAGCGCGGCTCCTGCGTCGTTGGTGATGCGGCGCAGCTCGCGCAGAAACTCGCGCGGTGCGAGCGATGGGCGGCGGCTCTGTACCGGCTCGACCATGATGGCGGCGAGTTCGTCGGCGTGCGCGCGGAGCCATTCGAGCGACTCGTCGGTGCCGTAGTCGAGGACGACAAGATTTTGCACTGCGCTCGCTGGTATGCCCGGCGCGATTGGTAAAGGGCCGGGGCGAAAGAGCACTTCGTCGAAGATGCCGTGATACGCGCCGCTGAAGACAGCAACTTTATCGCGGCCCGTGACGGTGCGTGCGAGACGCAGGGCTGCGGCGACGGCTTCGCTGCCCGTGTTGCAAAAGGCGACGCGGTCGAGGCTGAGGTATCGGCTGAGACGTTCGGCAAGTTGTCCGGCGAGCGGCGAGGTGGGGCCGATTTCGATTCCGCTGTGGAGTTGATGTTCAATGGCTGCGATGAGCCACTGCGGGCGATGGCCAAACAAAATCTGACCGAAGCCGAGCGTAATGTCGGTGTATTCGTTGCCGTCGGCGTCCCACAGTCTGGAGCCTTCGCTGCGCTCGCAAATGAGCGGATAGATCATCTCCTTCCACTCGCGCCGGAATCCGGCGACAGCGCGCGGATCGGCGAGGTGTGCTCGATGGGCGGCAATGGCTGATTTCGATTTTCCAGTGCGCGCTGTGTAGCGGGCGATGAGATCGTCGAGGTGCGCCTGCTGCGCTGTTGTGAGTGTGGTCGCGTTGCGATCTATCGCGCGGAAGGGGCCGTGTGCCTTGTGCGCTTGTGGAACGGAAGAGGTCGTCGCGCCAACTTTCGCAGCCGACTTCAATATCTCGTCTGGTCGCGTCGCAATTTGTTTTTCGAGATATTCAGCGAGCGTGGCAGGAGAGGAGACATCCTGGAGCAACTGGCGAAATGTGACTTTGACACGAAAGTTTTTGTGCAGCGCGATTGCGGCCTGCGTGAGGGAAAGCGAATCAAAGCCGAGTTCGACGAAGCTGAGGTTGGGATCGGCGCCTGTGAGGTCGTTGCCGGACAGCTCGGAAAGAATGGCGAGAATTCGAGATGGCAGCGTGAGAGGTGCGATGGAAGACTGCGTAGCTTCGACTGTCGGGCTTTCATCCAACGACGGTGCGATGCTTGATGTGGCCGCTGTCCCGCAGACTCTCGCTGTGTTCGTGCCCGCGGGCGGCTCGGCGAAGTAGCGATGGCGCTCGAATGGATACGCTGGCAGCGAGACGTGCGCGGGACGTGCGCCGTGGCGGACTGCATCCCATTTCACATGGACGCCGTGAGTCCACAATTGCGCGAGCGCAGCGTGGAGGGTTTCGATTTCAGCCGCGCCTTCGCGCATGGATGTGAGGACGACGCGATTCGCACAACCGTGCTGGCGGACGAGCTGTGTGAGCGTCTGGCCGGGGCCGCACTCGATAAAGATGTGATTCGGCTCCGCGAGCAGACGCGCGATGGCTGGCGAAAAGCGGACCGCGTCGCGTGCGTGGCGCGCCCAGTAGCGCGGGTCGGTGGCGTCGGCGTCGCCGAGCCAGTCGGCGGTGACGGTGGAGAAAATCGGAATCGCAGGTGCGTGGCGCGCGACTTTTGCAATGGCGGTTTCGAGCGGCGCGATGACGGCGTCCATCATCGCGGAGTGAAATGCGTGGGAGGTTTCGAGGCGCTTGGCGGCGACGCCCTGTGCGCCGAGGTCGGCCTCGACGGCGGCGATGGCGGCGTCCGGCCCGGCGAGGACGCAGAGCTTCGGGCTGTTGATCGCAGCGATGGAGATTTGATCGTCAGCGAGATTCGCGGCCTCACTTTCAGAAAGCCTCACGGCGAGCATCGCACCGCGCGGCTGTGCCTGCACCAGCGCGGCCCTCTGCGCCACGAGACGGATTGCATCTTCGAGCGTGAAAACTCCAGCGAGCGTAGCGGCAACGTATTCGCCGACGCTGTGCCCCACCAGCGCGGCAGGCTGCACGCCCCACGAAATCCAAAGCTGCGCGAGCGCGTAGCTGACGGCGAAAATCGCGGGCTGTGTGA
The DNA here is from genome assembly GCA_903929475.1 of uncultured Spartobacteria bacterium. GTDB lineage: Bacteria > Verrucomicrobiota > Verrucomicrobiia > Chthoniobacterales > Chthoniobacteraceae > SXWH01. The sequence goes on along the minus strand of CAIYUV010000181.1, from coordinate 25,280 downwards.
TGCGTGTCTCGCGGAGTTGTTCGTGCGCATTTTCGCCGCTGGCGAAAATGATGGCTCGCAGGTCGAGTGTGGGCGCAAGGGCATCGTGGCAACGATCCAGCGCGGCGCGGAAGACCGGCTCGTCGGCGTAAAGCTGCGCGCCCATTCCGGGGAATTGCGCGCCTTGGCCGGGGAACATGAGCACGATGCGCGGCGTCGAGGCGACACCCGCCAAGGTGCGCTTCGGTTCGAAGCCTCGAAGGGCGGAGATGGCGATCTCGCGCGTGGCGGCGGTGATGGCGATGCGATGGGCGAATTGCGCGCGGCCTGTTTGCAACGTGTGCGCGATGGCGGTGAATGGAAGATCGGGATTCGACTCGATGTGCGCCGCGAGATTTTCGCCGAGCTGCGCGAGGGCGGTCCCGGTCTTGGCGGAGAGCGGAAGGATGGTGGAGAATCCCGATTCACAAGCATCCCGTCCGGAGTGTGGCTCTGCGGGCGTAACGCCTGTGCCGTTTTGAGGCGGCTCTTCGAGGATGCAGTGCGCGTTCGTGCCGCCTACTCCGAAGCTGCTGACTGCCGCTCGGCGCGGGTGCTCGTCTGCGGGCCAGTCGGTGAGAGCTGTGTTGACGTAGAAGGGCGACTCGTCGAGCGAGAGCTGCGGATTGGGCTTGGTGAAATGGAGGCTCGGCGGGATTTTTCCGTGGCGGAGGATGAGTGCGGTTTTAATCAGCCCGGCGATTCCGGCGGCGGCGTCGAGGTGACCGATGTTCGTCTTTACCGAGCCGATGGCGCAGAAGTTTTTGTCATCGGTGCTGGCGCGAAATGCCTGCGTGAGTCCGGCGATTTCGATGGGGTCGCCGAGCGACGTGCCGGTGCCGTGAGCCTCGATGTAACCGATGGTGCGAGGCTCGATACCCGCGAGCGCGTGTGCGAGCGCGATGACCTCGGCGTGTCCGTCCACGCTCGGAGCGGTGAAGCTCACCTTGCCGCTGCCATCGTTGTTGAGCGCGGCGGATTTGATCACAGCGTAGATTTGGTCGCCGTCGTTCACCGCATCGGTGAGGCGTTTCAAAACGACGACGCCCACGCCGCTGCTGAACACGGTGCCGGCGGCGCACTCATCGAAAGCGCGGCAGTGGCCGTCGGGCGAAGTAATGCCGCCCTCGGTGAACTCGTAGCCGCGCTCCTGCGGAAAAGTGATCGAGATGCCGCCGGCGAGCGCGGTGTCGCACGCGAAATTCAGTAAGCTTTGCACGGCCTGGCAGACGGCGACCAGCGATGTGCTGCACGCGGTGTAGATGTTTAGCGCGGGGCCGTGGAGGTTGAGCTTATAGGCGACGCGCGTAGCGAGGTAGTCCTTCTCGTTTGCCATCATCGCGGTGAGAGCGCCGACGCTATCGATCAGCTCGGGATGATGCACCACGTTGTTCGCCCAATATGTGTTGTTCGACATTCCCGCGAATACACCGATGGCTCCGGAGTAACGCGCCGGGTCGCACGCTGCGTCCTCAAGCGCGGCCCAGCACTCTTCGAGAAAAACGCGCTGCTGCGGATCCATGACCTCGGCCTCGCGCGGGGAGATGCCGAAAAATGGGGCGTCGAAGTGCGCGGGTTTGTCCAGCAGACCGCGGCGAGGAACATAGCTGCCGCTGCTGCGTAGTGTTTCGGGATCGAGTCCGTTGGCGCGAAGCTGCTCGTCGCTTAGCGTGCTGATGGTTTCCTCCGCGGCGAGAAGGTTGCGCCAGAATTCCGCAACATTGTTCGCGCCGGGAAAACGTCCGGCGATTCCGACGATGGCGATGCCTTCCAATGGTTGTTCGCTGCTCATCGTTTCGTTCGTTGCTGGCGCGCATACTGTGCGGCTCTTGCCTTGGCAGCGCGATCCTGCGCCGCCGGGATGCCTGCGCTGGCGTCACTACCGCCGTCGAGGTAGCGGGCAATCGCGCGGATGGTTGGATGCTGGAAAAGTTTCACAATGGGAATGGTGCGTTCGAGTTTGGCACAAAGTCGTGCGTGAACGCGAAGCATGAGCAGTGAGTGCCCGCCGAGGTCGAAGAAATTGTCAGTCACGCTCACCTCGCGTCCAAATGCGGAGTGCCATATCTGCGCGACGGTTTCCTCCATCGTGCTGGCGGGGCTGTGTTCCAAGTCGTTTGCGAGTGCTGGTGTGTGTGTGGGTTCGCCGACGGCGCAAGGGAATGGCAGATGGTGGGTGAGCGCGTGCAGCCGGGCGTCTGGCGTCCGTGCCATCGCTGTGAGGATTTGGGCGAGTTGATCGAGTATTCCGACGGCTGCCTTGCTGTTGGTGATGCGCGGTTGGGCGATGAGTGTGAGGGTGAGTGCGGTGTCGGGATTCACGACGAGCGTGAGCGGGTAGTTGGTGCGGACGGGCGCGTAGAGGCCGGTGATCGCGACATCGCCGAGACGGTCGGCGGTTTCGGAGACGATGTAGTTTTGAAAAACGAGGAGCGTTGAAAAAAGGCGTGCGTTCCATGGCAACTCGGAGCTGCCCTGAATGTCTGGCAGCGGCGTGGACTGATGCTCGGCCAGCAGCACGAGTTGACCGTGAATTTGCTGGATGAAATCAGCGAGCGGCCCGCCATGGGACACGCGCGCGCGAACAGGGAGGTTGTTCACGAAGTGCCCGACGATGCGCCCGGCCCCCTCCAACTCAGCAGGGCGGCCGGAAAAAGCCGCGCCGAAAACCACATCGTCAACGCCGCCGTGGTGGGAGAGGAGCAGCGCCCATGCGGCTTGCAGAATGGCGCTGGATGTCGTTTGGAGTTTGCGGGCGAGCTGCTGGATTTTTTCCGTGATGTCTCTGGGGATGACGAAGGCGAGTTCGATTTCTCCTTCGTCGTGCGGCGTGCGCGGCGCTAACGGGAGCGGCGTTGTTTGTTGAAAGCCGAGCAGATGTTCACGCCAGAAAGTTGCGTCGTTTTCCGTAGGGTGCGCGGCAAGCCATGCGATGAAATCGCGATACGGACGGGCGGGCGCGAGGGGCGATTCAGTGTAGAGCGCGGAGAGTTCGTGGAAGATGAGCGGCCATGACCAGCCGTCAATTTCGAGGTGGTGGTGCGTCCACACAAAGCGGTGCTCATTTTCACCTACGCGGAAAAGTGCAAGGCGCGTGAGCGGAGGCTGCGCGAGGACGAAGGGGCGTGCGGAGTCGGCGGCTAGGAAGTCGCTGAAGTGACGCGCCTGTTCCTCCGGCGCGAGCGTGCGAAGGTCGGCGATATGCCATGCGGGCGTTGCGTCGCGGAGTGGGATTTGCAGCGGCTCCATCGTGTCGCCGACGTAGGCGGTGCGGAGCGCGGTGTGCCGCGCGACAACGGTCGCCCACGCAGATTGCAGTCTGGCAACGTCGAGCGGGCCGATGAGGCGGCAGTGCCATTGATCGGTGCCGGAGCCGGGGCGTGCCAATTCGAGTGCGTAAAACAAACGTTGCATCGGAGACAGCGGGTAGATGTCTTCGAGCGAGGGATAATTCGACGTGAGGTGTGAGTGAGTGGTGCTGTCGAGTTTCACCAAACTGAAACGATCCGGCGATGCGATGAGTGTGCGGAGAGTCGTGGCGAAGGCACCGGCCAGTCTCTCGATGGTTTCAATGCGTTGGAGATTCGTGCTGAAGGTGAAGCGAGCTTCAAGGCGGTCGTGGAGGACGATGCAGTTGATTTCCAGCGGATGCGTGCGCCGGGCTGCGGGTGCGTGCCATGCGCCGGTGTCTGCATCGGAAAAGCGGAAGCAATCCAGCCCGGCGACTGTTTGATCGAATTGGCCGAGGTAGTTGAAAAGAACGCCCGGTGTGTTGGCGAGCGATGGCTCGGCTGCGCGGATGAGTGAGTAGGCGAGACTGCTGCGTTGTGCGCGGAGGCTGCGCGACGTTTCTGCGAAGGTTTCCGATGGTGATTCGGATGCGTGGAGGTGGATGGGGAAGATGGTGGTGAACCAGCCGATGGTGTGTGAGAGGTCGGGCTGTGCGGTGAGTCCGGCGAGTTCTGCGAGCGCGGCTTCGTCGCGTCCGTGGCCTTCGATTTCTACGATGGTGTCGCGCGAGCCTGTGAGTTCCGCGAGCGAATGGGCGAGTGCTGCGAGGAGGGCGTCCTGCACGCTGCCGGATGTGGACGGGAGGCGGTGGAGGAGGGCGTTCGTCTCGGCGGGATCGAGGGTGACAGTAATCGTGTGTGCGCTTGCTTCGGAATTTTCTCCGGCGGGGAAATCGAGCGGAAGCGGTGTTGCCTGCGCACCGATGATGTCGCTCCAAGATGCGCGTTCGTTTTTTGCCGCAGGCAGTGCGGATGCGAGTGTGTGCGCCCATGTGTGAAAGCCGGTGGTGGGCGAAGGCAGCGATGCGCCGCGCAAAGCGGTATCCAAATCTTCGAGGAGGATGCGCCATGATACGCCGTCCATGATGAGGTGGTGGACGGCGATGATGAGCGTTGTGCCTTCGATGAGCGCGAAACGGATGAGAGGGCCGTCGAGGCGAAAGGAACTTTGCAGTTCTGCCAGCGTGGTGAGGAGTGTTTCCGGAGCGTTGTTGGCGGAGGCGAAGTGTTGGTGCCAGGCGTCGGCTTTGCGCGTGAAGCGGAGGCGGAAGACGGGGTGGGCATCGAGCAATTTGGCGATGGCAGCGGTGAGTTGTTCGTTCGTGAAAGGCTGCGTGAGCGTGAAGGAGAACGATTGGTTCCAGTGGTGCGCGTCGGTGAAATCGTGGGCGAAGAACCATTGCTGAATGGGCGTGAGCGGGACTTCTCCCGCAGCAGGGAGTTCCGGGAGGCGTGGTAATTCGGAAACACCGAGTTGTTCCGCGAGCACTGCGATGGTGGGATGGTTGAAGATGAGCCTTGGTGAGAGTGCGATGCCGACGGACTTTGCTTTGGAAACAACGAGGATGCTGAGGATGCTGTCGCCGCCGAGTTCAAAGAAATTGTCGTGAATGCCGACGCGCTCGAGTTTCAAAATGCGCTGCCAGATGTCGGCGAGCTTTTGCTCGGTGGAGTTGCGCGGTGCGATGAAAGCGGCGGCGATGTCGGGGCGCTCGTCGGTGGGTTCCGGAAGCGCACGGTGATCCAGTTTTCCGTTGGCGGTGAGGGGCATTTTTTCCACGGCGACGAATGTGGAGGGGATCATGTAGTCGGGGAGCGAACGTGCGAGATGCGCGCGGAGATCGGCTGCGGTGGGTGTGAGATTCGCAGGGACGAACCAAGCGACAAGACGCCTGCCTCCTTCGCTCTCGCGGGCGAGGACTGCGGCTTCGCGCACGTGCGGATGCTGTGTGAGGACGCTTTCGATTTCGCCGAGTTCGATGCGGAAGCCGCGGATTTTTACCTGCTGATCCATTCGTCCGAGATACTCGATGTCACCGCATGGGAGTCTGCGCGCGAGATCGCCGGTGCGGTAGAGTTTTTCGCCCGGCGTGGCGCTGAATGGATGATGGATGAATCTTTCCGCCGTGAGATCCGGACGACGGAGGTAGCCACGTGCGAGGCCTTCGCCTGCGACGAACATTTCGCCGGGGATGCCGATGGGGACGGGGCGCAGGTGTGCGTCGAGGATGTAGAGTTGGAGATCGGGAATGGGCACGCCGATGACGCTGCCGCGCTTCACGTCGTCGGCACGCAGCGGGCGGTAGGTGACGTGGACGGTCGTCTCGGTGATGCCATACATATTCACGAGTTGCGGCTTCGTGTCGCCGTGGCGGGCGAACCACGGTGCAAGACTTTGCATTTCGAGCGCCTCGCCGCCGAAGATGACGAGTCGCAATGCGAGTTCCCGCGAGCGCGGCGATGCGGCGTCGGCGGCGGTGAGCTGGCGGAATGCGCTGGGTGTTTGATTGAGCACGGTGACGCGTTCGTGGACGAGAAGTTCGTGAAATTGTTCGGGCGAGCGGCTCGTTTCAAACGGGACCACGACGAGCGTGCCGCCGTGGAGAAGCGCGCCCCAGATTTCCCACACGGAAAAATCAAACGCGGTGCTGTGGAAGAGCGTCCACACATCGCGCCCGTCGAACGTGAACCACGGCTGCGTTGCGGTGAACAGGCGGGTGACATTGCGATGAGTGATGCAGCAGCCCTTCGGTTTGCCGGTGCTGCCGCTGGTGTAGAGGACGTAGCAGAGTTGTTCTGCATTTCCCTCAGCGGGGCGGCGGTCGCCCGCGACTGCGGGTATGTCCTCGATGCAAACGATGCGCGCGCTATTTTTCGGCAGACTGCCGACAAGACTGCGTTGTGTGAGGAGCACGGGGGCGCGTGCGTCCTCCATCATGAAAGCGAGGCGCTCGGGTGGATACGAAAGGTCAATCGGGAGGTAGGCGGCGTTTGCTTTGAGGATGCCGAGGAGGCCGATGACGAGGTCTGGCGTGCGCTCCATGCAGAGGCCGACGATGCTCTCGGCACCGATGCCGAGGCTGGCGAGATGAATGGCGACTGCGTTGGTGCGTGCGTCGAGTTGTGCGTAGGTGATGCGTTTGTCGCCCTGGACGAGTGCGGTGGCGTCGGGAGTGCGGCGGGCCTGTGCGGCGAATAGATCATGGAGCGTTGCGTGTTGCTCGGTGTGTGCGTGAGGGGAGGGTGAGGGATGCTTGAATGTCAGCAAGTGCATCCGCTCTTCGCGCGGGAGCATTGGAAGGTCGGAGATCGAATTGCCGGCGTGGCCCGGCATGGCCTCGAGCAATGTGCGCAGGTGGCCGAGCATTCTGCGCACGGTTGGTTCGCCGAGGCGTGCGCAATCAAATTCCGCGACGAGGCGCAGCGACGCACCGGCGTAGGCGGCGATGCAGATCGGGAAGTTTGCTTGCTCGTGCAGGCGCAACTCGCGATTGCCCCACACGCCGCCACGAGCGCGAAAATGTGTGCGCAGATCGTAGTTTTCAAAAACGACCAGCGAACGGAAGAGCGGCTTGCCCGCCGGGACTTCGCTCCATGCCTGCACGCGGATCAGTGGTGTGTGTTCGTGCGGGCGGATGTCCAGCCAGAGCTGCCGCAGCTCTTGTAGCCATGCAGAGAGCGGGGCGTCTTTGCGCAGACGCGTGCGGACGGGCACTGTGTTGATGAACAGACCGACCATCGCATCCGCGCCGTCTATCGTGCCGCGGCGACAGGCGCGGGTTGCACCGAAGCAGACATCCTCCTCGCCGGAGTAGCGGCTGAGCAAAATCGCCCACGCTCCCTGCACGAGTGTATTGAGCGTGACACCGATGTGGCGTGCGAAATCCGCAAGCTCCGAGGTGTGTTCCGGTGTGAGCGAAAGCTCGGCATCGCCCTGTCCGTGATCCTTTGCCGCAACGTCGAGGTCTTCGACGACCAGCGGAGTCGGCGCGTGAAAACCGCGCAGAGTTTTACGCCAGAAATGTTCGGAGCGCCTGGAGTCTTGCGCGCGCTGCCACTCGATGAATGTGTGGAACGGCCGTGTGCGCGGCGGGTCGGGCATCGTTGGGTGATCGTAATGCTGGAACGCCTCTTCGATGAGAATCGGGAAGGAGCGACCATCCAGAATCGCGTGGTGAAAAGTCCAGACGAGCCACCAGTTTTCCGCGCCGAGTTGAAAGAGCCGGAATCGCAGTAGTGGCGCGGCATCCATTTCAAAACCGCGCGCTCGATCTTCGCGCAGCCACTTTGCGAAAAGCAGGTCGTCCATGTCCGGCACGACCTCGACATCGAAGGGCGGCGTCACAATTTCCACCACCACTTGCAGCGGCTCCTCCGTATCCCATCGAAAAGATGTCCGCAATACCTCGTGCCTGCTCACCACGCGCTCCCATGCAGCACGCAGACGCGCCGCATCCACCGGTTCGCGGAGCGTGATAACGAGCTGCTCGATGTCCACGCCGCTGCGCGGTTCAGCGACGGCATGGAATAGCATGCCCTGCTGCAAAGGCGACAGCGGGTAAGTGTGGGCTGACATGTTCTGTCGGTTTGTATTAGCAAGCCCCTTGCCCGGCGAGCATTGGCATCGGTTGTTTTCCTTCATGCCGCGTTGCGCTGGATGGCCGGGCACGCGTATAGCTTGGCCGCAACCATGCCCGACACAACGCCAGCACCGCGCGACCTCTCAGCTTATTCTGCCGCCGGGTTTGATCGCGGAGCCTCGTGTTTGAAGGAGGCGCTGTGGATTTTGGTGCGGTGGTGTTTTTTCGACACGTCGTTGCCGTGGCCGTCGGCGTTGCGCTGTGCGCTGCTTTCGTTATTCGGGGCGGGCGTTGGCAGGGGAGTCGTCATCCGGGGAAAAGTGAACGTCACTTTTCCGTGGCGGCTGCGGCTTGGCGACAATGTGTGGATCGGCGAGGAGGTTCACATTTTGAGCCTCGCGGATGTGGTGATTGAGGATTCGGTGTGCATTTCGCAGCGGGTGTTTTTGTGCACAGGGTCGCATGAATATACGAAGGCGACTTTTGATTTGATCACGAAACCGATCACGGTGCGCGCCGGGGCTTGGGTGGCGGCGCAGGCGTTCATCGGGCCGGGGGTGGAAATCGGCGCAGGGAGCGTCGTGGGGGCGGGGAGTGTGGTGATGGAAAATGTCGCGGCGGGCAAACTGGTGCGCGGAAACCCGGCTGTGGTGGTGAAGGATTTGGGAGTTTCGCGCTGACGCTGAAAGGAACTTCCTCGATGCGTGTTCTTTTTCTCAATCAATACTTCCCGCCCGATCCGGCACCGACCGGGGTTTTGTTTCGCGAGGTGGCTGATGAGTGCGAGCGGCTGGGACACTCGGTGGATTTTGTGGATGCGGCGCAGGATTATCGCGGTGGACAGCAGTCGGGTGGACGGATGAAGCGAGAACTCGCTGCGCTGATGCGGATGTGGCGTGCGGGAAAATGCCGCGAGCGTGTGGATGTGGTCGTTTCGGGGAGTTCGCCGCCGTGCCTCGCGGTGATTGCAGAGCGAGTCGCCCGGAAACATCGCGCGCGACATATCCACTGGGCGATGGATGTGTATCCAGAAATCGCGGTGGAGTTGGGGGAAGTCCGGCGTGGTTCGTTTGTCGCGAAGCTCACTGCATGGATGATGGGGCGGGCATACCGCCGCTGTGCAAAGGTCGTGGCGCTTGATGCGGACATGGCGAATCGCCTGCGAAAATACGACGTTGAGCCGGTGTGTATTCGTCCATGGGTGACGAAGGCTGTGCTGGAGCGTCCCGCGCCGGATGTGTCGCCCGATACGGAGTGGACGTGGATTTACTCGGGGAATCTGGGGCGTGCGCATGAGTGGGAGACGTTGTTGCGGGCGCAGCAAATGATCGAACAGCGGGGAGTGGATGCACGTTTTGTTTTCCAAGGTGGAGGGCCGTCGTGGCCGCTGGCGCAGGCGCGCGCGGTGGAGCTCGGACTGCATCGCTGTGAATGGCGCGGGTATGCGGCTGAGGGGGAACTGTCGGCGACGCTACTGCGCAGTCAGGCACTCGTCGTGTCGCAGCTTCCGGCCGTGCAGGGTCTGCTCTGGCCGAGCAAACTGGCGCTGGTGATGTCGCTGCCGCGCGCGATTCTTTTCGTCGGGCCTGTGGACGGGGCGATTGCCGCGGAGTTGCGACGCTTTCCTCACGCGGGAATTTTTGCGCCGGGCGATGCTGCTGCTGTTGCAGAGTGGATTGCAGCCCGTCGGAATGGTGGTGAAATCGGTGCGCCGCTGGATGCGCGCGCCCATCGTGCAGATGCGCTGGCTGCATGGGGAAGGCTGGTGGCCGGTGAATAAAACTTCGCGCTCCCTCTTGCGGACTTTGCCTGCTAGTGCGTTGGTTATGCGTTTTGCAATGACCGCTTCCAGCCATCCGTGCAGAATGTTTTTGCGCTCATGATTGTCGGCATTTTCTTTTTCGTGTTTGGCTTTCTGCTCACGGTGGTAACGACGCCGTGGGTCATCCAACTCGCGCACAGTGGCGTCGGACTGGATGTCGCCGATGAGTCGCGCAAGCAACAAGTAACGCCGGTTCCGCGGCTCGGCGGGATGCCCATCATGCTGGCGCTGACGCTTGGGCTGATTTTGATTTTGCTAAAACATTCGTCGCGTCTGGCGGAATGGTTCCCGATTTTTATCGGTGCCACGCTGATGTATGCGCTGGGGCTTTGGGATGACATTTCGCGCATCGGCGCGAAGAAGAAACTCTTCGGACAAATAGCCGCAGCGAGCATCGTGTGCTGGCTGGGGTTGAGCATTGAGCGGTTTTCGGTTCCGGGCTATGGAGAGATCGAACTTGGAATGTGGGCGGCGCCGGTGACGATCTTCTGGCTCATCGCGATTCCAAACATCGTGAACCTCATTGATGGCTTCGACGGACTTGCCGGCGGGCTCGGGTTGTTCATGTCGCTCACCCTCGGAATCGTCGGCTTTTATACGGGGCATTATGAGGTGACATGGTTCGCGTTCACGATGGCCGGTGCTCTGCTCGGCTTTCTCGTGTTTAATTTTCCGCCCGCAAAAATCTACCTCGGTGATGGAGGTGCGTATTTGATCGGCTTCGTGATTGCGGCGCTCTCGATGTCGAGCGCGCACAAGGGATCGATTGCCGCCGTGTTGATGGTGACGGTTGTCGGCATGGGGCTGCCGATTCTCGATACAGCGCTGGCGCTTGTGCGAAGGGCGATGCGCGGGTTCCCGCTCTTCCATGCCGACAGCGAGCACATTCATCACCGCCTAATGGAATTCGGATTTTCCAAGCGCAGGGTCTTGCTCGGTCTGTATGGCCTGTGCGTCGCTCTTTCGCTCGTTGGTCTGGCGATTTTTTGGAACAAGGGCGGCACTCTGCCAATTGCCATCGGTGCCGGTCTTCTGTTCCTCATGGTCATCGGCATTGTGCGGCATTTTCATCGTGTGAGTTCGTGGCAGGATGCACACCGGAAAGTGAAGCGCGTGCTGAGTCGGCGGCAGACGGTGCAGTATGCGCTGCTCCAGGCGAAAGTGCTGATGATCGAAGTCGAGCGCTGTGAATCGGGCGAGGAGTTCTGGGGTATTTTCGATCAGACGCTGAGGCGCGTGGGGTTTTGCGACAAAGGGGAGGTGGAGGAGCAGGTGGTGGTGAATATCCGCTACAACGGATCGCGCCCGTGGACGGTCTATGCGCCGCGCGAGGATGGCACGGAGGGTGAATGGCAGAGCATCGCGGAGTGCTTCCGGCCCGTCTATGTAAAAGCTCAGGAGCGCTGGGATCGCTGGTGATGGAAACGAAACGTCGCGAGCACCGGGGCCGTCCACGCAGGAAAATCCCGTGGCGGATCATCGCGCCCGTGGTCGTGTTTGGTGCGCTGTTGTATCTCGGGCCACTGCTTTTCGGAGCGGTGGATCGCGTGGTGCAAATCGGACTGCTTGTTTTGCTGGCGGCGGGATTGTGGATCAGGCCGTTGAGCTTTGCCCCGGTTTCGTCGCGTGTGAAATGGTTCGCCGTGGTGATTTGCGCGGTGATCGCGATCAAGGAGTTTGCGCCGCACGCAATGTTCGGTGCAGTGAAATGGCGCGCCGAACTGGCGGATTTGCATCTTGCACTGCCGTTCACGCACAATCCCGAACCGTTCCGCGCGCTCGATGCGATGCTCGCCGCAATGGTGGCCTTGGTGTGGTTTGTCTGGGTGCGATCTCTCGCGGCGGATCGAACGCGACGCGTTTGGATGGCGTGGGTGCTCGGGTCGGCGGGGGCTTTCCTAGCGCTGGTGTGTTTCACGATGAAAATTGATCCCATTCAGCCGAAAGCGATCTACGGTATCCGATATACCGAAGGCTGGCTGGGTTGGGGGCCTTTTCCTAATCGCAATCACACCGCGTCCTTCCTCGCGATGGCCGGGCTTTGCTGCGGGGGCTGTTTATTGTGGGCGATTGCGAAGGGACTACGAGTGGCTGCTGTGGCGGCGGGAGCGTTGATGTTCGCATCGCTCGCGGCCTTGCTTGCGAGTCAATCGCGCGGCGGACTGGTGGCGTTTGGTGCGGGGATTCTCGTTCTGACAGCGCTCGTGCTTTGGAAGCGTCGGGATCGGCGGACGCTGCTTTTTACGCTCTGCGGTCTGCTGCTGGTCGTGTTTGTCGTGCTGACTTTTGGTGGGAAGGTGATCGAGCGTTTCAGTTCGCGCGAAGGTGGGATGGTTTCCAATGAAACGCGCGTGCTAATTTGGAACGAGACTCTGCGCATTTGGAAAGATGCGCCGCTTTTTGGACATGGCATTGAGACGTTCGCGCAAATCTTCCCGCTGTATCAGGTCGCGGATCTCGATGGGAAAACCGTGCTGCATCCGGAAAGCAGTTGGCTGCTCTGGCTGACGGAATTTGGCGCGATGCCTGTGCTGCTTCTTTTTGCGGGATTGGTTGTGTTTGTCGTGGTGAATATGCGCGCAGTGTTTGAGCAGCGCAGAAGTTTTTACCTCGCAGCCGGGGCTCTGGCGGGAGTCGCGGCGTTATTGGTGCATGCCATGTTCGACGTGCCGGCGCACCGCTGGGCAACGGCTGGTTTTGCGCTCGCGCTGCTCGGTGTAGCGTTTCCGTTGCGAGCGTCCGATGTTTCGACGGCTCCGCGCCGGGTCGCACTGATGCCGCTGCTGCTTGCTGCGTTTTGGGTTTGGCCATTGATGAGTCGACCGCCGGTCTGGTCGCCTCTCGCGCCCACGATGATCCTCAACCGTGAAACAACGAGAGGCGCAACAAAGCCACAGCTTGCGGAGTATGAGGCAGTTCTGAAGCATTTTCCGCTCAATCCGTGGCTGCATCAATACGCAGGAATGCACGCATTGTCCGAGCAGCCGAAGGAGCGCGCGCTGTGGGAGCAGCACTTCACGATTGTGCGCAGACTTGCGGCCTCTGCGTGGTGGCTGCCCGTCATGCAGGCGCGGGCCGCAAAGCAGTTTCCCTCGCAGGCTATAGTATTCTGGCAGGATGCCGTGCAGCGCGCGGGCCGGCAGCGCGGCGAAGTATTGCGGGACGCAGTGCGTGAGACGGGGCGGATGAACGGGGCGCGTGTGCTGTGGGGGCAATTTGTGGAGGAACATCCGGAACTCGCACTCTCCTACGCAGAAATCATCGTCGAAGAGTTGCGTGAGCCGGATGAACACATCCGCGCCTACTATGAACTCTGGTGGGAGAAGCGCGCCGAGGCAGAGGTGGCAGAGGACGAAGTGCTCGTATTCTACCGCTACGCCTCGCGCTGGTCATCCCCGGAGCAATTGGAACAATGGATGAAGCGCCACGCATCGCGGCACGGGCGCGACCACCGCGTGTGGATGGAATTGCTGCACGGCTGGAAACAAGACGAGCGCGCATGGCAGATTTACAGCGGAGTGATGCCGGAGCCGGCCTACGGTGAGATGCCAAAGTCCACCAAGCGCGAAGTTCTGGAAAATCGCTACCGCCTCGCGCCTGAAAATGCAGCACACGCACTGGCACTTGCCCAGATGCTCGACGCGGAGGGCGACAAAGCGGCAGCGCAAAAGATCATCTTCACTGTGGCCCAACGCACAGACGCCCCCCCGTGGTTCATTCGCAAAGCGGCGTATCTCCTCGCAGCAGAGAAAAATTTCGCCGCAGCCGTGGAGACAGCCCTACGCGAGAAGGCTCGTTAGCTGAAGCAAAGAGCCGGAAAGGTCAGGCGAACTTTCGCTTTTCGTTTCCACTCGCAAGGACTTCGCTGACTATGCGGCTGAGTTTGGAAATTTCGTAGGGCTTCGAAACTGCGCCATCGAAGCCGTGGTCGCGGAAGTGCGTCATGACGGGGTCGCTGTCGTAGCCGCTGGAGATGATGGCTTTTATCTCTGGATCGATGTCCTTCAGGCGGGCGACGGCTTCGTTACCACTGAGATCGCCTGGCAGGCTTAAATCGGAAATGACGAGATGGAAGCGGCGGCCTGCATTCATCGCTTGTTCGCAAGCGAGCAGTGCTGCTGGAACACTGGTCGCCTCGGCGACGTCGTAACCCATTGAGGAAAGTGCGCTGGAGACGAGGGCGCAGATGGCTTCTTCATCGTCGAGGACGAGAACGCGCGCGTTGTTTTTTGAAGGGGATTTGGAGGTTCCGGGTTTCGGCATGTGGACAATCGTGCCGGGTGCGGGCGCGGTGCTGATGTCTGGTTCTGTTTCGCCTTCGCCTTTGGTGAGAGCTTGAAGTTTGCGGGTGATTTCCTGCGCTCGAAGGGAGTTCTTTTTTGCGCTCATCACACGCTCATGGGTGGATGTGTCCTGGTTGGCGGACATGAGGATGAGTGAAAGATTTCCGATGATCGCCGTGAGCTGGTTGTTGAGTTCGTGGCAAAATTTGGACACGGGTGCGCTGATGTCGGTTTTGGCTGTGGCAGAAGGCGTGGCCTGCGTGCCCTTTTCATGCACGAGCACGAGGTAACTGGTGCTGTGCGACAGTTCGACTTCGGAAAGATACACTTCCACGTTCACGTGGCATCCACCGGGGCGCATGGCGATGGAGTCGAAATTCACCGGGCCGCGTCGTGTCAGTTCGCCGAGGCAGAGCGGCTGTGGGATGAATTGTGTAAGCTCGAGTCCCTCAAACTCACTGGCGGTAATGGAAAACATTTCCTCTGCTGCGACATTGGCGGCACGCACGACGCCGTGGGCATCGAGCACCAGCACGGCGTCGTCGGTCATCGTGAGCAGAGCGCGCAGTTGCGCCTCGGTGTTTTCCGCCTGCAATCGCTGTTGCTGTTCTGTGGTGGACATCCGGCGGTAGAACACTCCCCATGAAACTCCCGCCGCGATACCGATTGCGGCGAGCGCCCCCATCATGGTGCCATCGAGAACGAAAGCAGCGTCGGCAGTTGGAAAAAATGACAGGGTGCCGGAGAGCGCAGATGCGTGGCTTTCCGATTTGCAAAACAGTTGTTCACTGAACTGCTGCAAGCTGGCGAATATGGGCTGAAAGATGCGGTAAAGCATGTCGGCAACGAGAATAGCCGTCAGCGTGCCAAATTATAGAAAATATACTCGTTACGATTAATATCGCATCATTTCAAAGGCTGTGAGCGATCCGCGAGAGATGATTTTACCCTTAGACAACCTCTGTGTTTTGAGGCGTGAGAGGAGCCTCACGCGCTAGAAATTCCTTGGCGAGCGCGCGGTAGGCGGCGGCTCCGAGACCGCTGGATTCGTAGGCGATGATGGGCTGGCCGTGGCTGGGCGCTTCGGCGAGGCGGATGGTGCGGGGGATGACGCTCTTGAAGATCACTTCGCCGTAGTATTTTTGAATTTCGGCGATGACTTGGTTCGCGTGATTTGTGCGGAGATACATCGTCATCACGATTCCACAGAGTTGGAGATCGGGGTTTGCTCCGGCCTCGCGCAGTTGCTCGCAGATGCCGATGATTTTCGCGAGGCCCTCCATCGAGTAATATTCGCATTGGAGCGGGACGAGGACTTCGTCGGCGGCGCTAAGCGCGTTGGTCATCAGCACGCCGAGCGAAGGCGGGCAGTCGAGGAAGATGAAATCAAACGGAGCCTCCGCGCGCAGCGGCTCGAACGCCTTGCGAAGGCGCGTGAGGTGATCGCCGAGGCGGATGAGTTCCACTTCGACGCCAGCGAGATCGAGGTTCGCGGGGATGATGAAAAGATTCTCGCGTGCAGTGGGGACGACCATGTCCGCGAGACTGGCTTCGCCGAGCATCGGGCCGTAGGCGCTGACGTTTTCCAATGGCTCGATGCCGAGCCCGCTGGTGGCGTTTGCCTGCGGATCGAGATCCACGAGCAGCACTTTTTTCCCCAGCTCTGCGATGCAGGAGCTGAGGTTCAACGAAGTCGTTGTCTTGCCGACTCCGCCTTTCTGGTTCGCCACGGCGATGATTTTCATCCGCCCGCTTTGTAGAAAGCCGGAGCGGCGGCGGGAAGGCGGAAGTGAGAAATTCGTCCGATGGCGGAAACAACCGGGCGCGCGCGTTGACATTTCTTTTACAAAACACGCACGTGGCCGTGACACACGGGGTGCGATTTTGGCGAAGATGCGTGCGCCGGGCGCGGCGGGATAACTGAAAATTGCAGTTCAATCTGCAGTGAGACATGATTTCATCCTGCCGCTTCCCTCATTCGACAAGACGCAATCATCCAATCCAACTCCCTATGAAAATCCGAACCAATCTCGTGCTGGCCATTCTTCTTTTTCCGATTACGCTCTTCGCAGCAGGTGGCCGTGATGCAATGTGGAAGGAGGTCGAGGACGCGGCAAACAAGGGCCTCCCGAAAACGGCCATTGAAAAACTCGCGCCGATTGTGGACGCCTCGATGAAGGAAAAGGCGTGGCCCGAGGCGATCAAGGCAATCGCCACGCGCATCAACTACGAAGGCATGGTGCAGGGCGGGAAGCCGGAGGAAAAAATCTTCCGCATGGAGGCGGAAATGGCGAAGGCGCCGAAGGAAATGCTGCCGGTGATGGAGGCGATTCTTGCGGACTGGTATTGGCAGTATTTCCAACAGAACCGATATCGCCTTATGCAGCGCACGCAGACGGCGGCGGCGCCGGGAATGGACATTACGACTTGGGATTTACCGAGGCTGTTCACGGAGATTGACAAGCATTTCGCGAAGGCGCTCGCGGCGGATGTGGAGTTGAAGAAAATCGCGGTGGGGACTTTCGACGCGCTGTTGGAAAAAGGCACGGTGCCGGACACGTATCGGCCCACGCTCTACGATTTCCTCGCTCACGAGGCGCTGGCTTTTTACGCATCGGGGGAGCAGGCGGCGGCAAAGGCGGAGGATGAATTTGAACTCGATGCGGACGGGCCGGTGTTTGGAACGACGGAGGAATTTTTGAAGTGGGAGCCGAAGGGCGACGCAAACAAGGTGAAGGCGGTGCAGCTTTACCAGTCGCTGCTGCGCTTCCACTCGGAGGACGCGGAAAAGTCGGCGCTGTTGCATTGCGACCTTGAGCGCATTCGGCTCGGAAAAAATTACGCGACGGGCGAGGAGAAAAGCGCACGGCACAAGACGGCGCTGAAACATTTCGCGGAGCAGTGGGCCGACCACGAACTTTCTGCGTGGGCGCGTGCGGAGTGGGCGCAGGTGCTCGTAGGAGAGGATGAATCGGCGGAGGCGCACAAGATTGCAAAACAGGGCGCGGGGGCTTTCCCCGCCAGCATCGGCGGAAGGCTCTGCTTCAATCTCATCCAGGAGATCGAGGCGAAGTCATCGCAGGTGAGCATCGAGCGTGTGTGGAATGCGCCGCACAGCCCGATCTCCATTCGCTACCGCAATCTCAGCGAGATTCATTTCCGTGTTGTGAGTGCGGAGTGGACGGAGCGCTTGAAGCGGAACGGGAATTTCCAATGGCTCGATGACAATGAACGCAAGGCGTTGCTCGCAGCGAAGCCGGAAAAATCATGGTCGGCGAAATTGCCGCCGACGCCGGATTTCCGCGAGCGCGTGGAGGAAGTCGAGGTTCCGAAGGATTTGAAACCGGGCTTCTACTTTCTGATTGCGAGCCACGATCTGGGCTTCCGCGAGAACAACAACGTCGTTACTTTCACCGATTGTTGGGTGAGCGACCTCGCGATTGTGATGCGCTCGGAGCAGGGTGCTGGAAAGGCGGAGGGCTTTGTGCTCGATGCGAATTCGGGGCAGCCCGTCGAAGGTGTGGATGTGCAACTTTGGGTCGGGAGAGATAATGGCTTCAGCCCGGCGGACACGGTGAAGACGGACGCGAACGGGATCTTCTCAGCAAAGGCTCCGCAAGACCGCATGGTATTGGCGCTCGCCACTTTTAAAAACCAGCGTCTGGCGACGAGTGATGCTTTTCAGTTATGGCGGCAGAACAGACAGCGCGATTTACAGACGCAGACGATCTTTTTCACCGACCGCTCACTCTATCGTCCGGGGCAGACGATTCGCTACAAGGGCATCTGCATTTCCGCCGACCGCGACAATGACAACTACAAGGTGCTCGGCGGGCAGGCGGTGACGGTGGTTTTCAGCGATGCGAACGGAAAGGAAATCGCGAAGGCGGAGCACAAGGCAAATGACTACGGATCGTTCAACGGCAGCTTCACCGCGCCGCGCGACCGGCTCATGGGGCAGATGATGATTCGCACGACCGGCGCGCCGCACGGCATGGCAAGCGTGAGCGTGGAGGAATACAAGCGCCCGAAATTCCAGGTGGCGGTGGAAGCGCCAAAGGTGCCGGGCAAGTTGGGCGAAAAGGTGGGCGTCGAAGGCAAGGCGACGGCTTACACGGGCGCGGCCATTGGCGGTGCGAAGGTGCGCTGGCGCGTGGTGCGCGAGGTGCGGTTTCCGGATTGGTGGGGTCGCTGTTTTTGGTGGCGTCCGATGCCGTCGCAAGCTGCACAGGAAATCGCACACGGCACGACGGTGACAAAGGACGACGGGACTTTTGCCGTGGAGTTTCCAGCGAAGCCGGATCGCTCCGTTTCGGAAAAGGACGAGCCGACTTTTTCATTCACCGTCCACGCCGACGTGACAGACACGACCGGCGAGACGCGGACTGCACAGCGCGGCGTGAACATCGGCTACACAGCACTGAAGGCATCGCTCTCAGCGGACGAATGGCAGACAGCAATGAAGCCGGTGGATATTGCGATAATCACCCAGACCAACGATGGCGAGGGGCAGGCGGCGGAGGGCACGGTGAAAATTCACCGGCTCAAGCAGCCCGCGCAGGTCATGCGTCCGAATCTCACCGAGCGCCGCAGCAGGCCGTGGCGCGGGGCAAAGCCGCTCGCGCCAAAGGAACCCGAGGTCGACCCAGGAAATCCAAATTCGTGGGAACTCGGGGAAGTCGCGGCGGAGGGCGCTTTCAAAACTGACGGCTCTGGCAAGGCGACGCTCCCATTCAAGCTCGGCGCCGGGCCGTATCGCGCGATGCTCGAAACGAAGGATCACTTCGGCAAAAAAGTCACCGCGCAGTTGCAGTTCAACGTGCTCAATCTCGACAACAAAGCGCTCGCGGTGCACGTGCCAAACATTGTCGCCGCGCCGAAGTGGACGCTGGAGCCGGGGGCGGAGTTCATGGCGCTGTGGGGCACGGGCTACGCGCAGGCGCGTGCTTTCATCGAGATCGAGCATCGCGGGAAAATGCTGCAAAGTTTCTGGACGGAAAACGGACTGCCGCAACAGCAGGTGAAAAAGGCCGTGACCGAGGCGATGCGCGGCGGTTTCACGCTGCATGTCACGATGGTGCGGGAGAATCGCGCGTATCTCACTTCGCGGCGCGTGGACGTGCCGTGGAGCAACAAGCAACTGACCGTGAAGTGGGAGCATTTCACCTCGAAGCTGGAACCAGCGCAGAAGGAGACATGGACCGCTGTCGTCACCGGGCCGGATGCGAAGAAGGCCGTCGCTGAGATGGTGTGTGCGCTCTATGACCAGTCGCTCGACGCATTCAAGCCGCACAACTGGCAGCAGGCTTTTAATGTATTCCGGCAGGATTTCTCGCGGATGGGAATGCAGTTCCAAAATGTGCTGAAGCCGCTCAATCATCTGCACGGGCAGTGGATGTATGAGACAAAGGATGCGTCGTTTTCCTATCGCAGGTTTCCCGACATGATTGCGGGGGGCTACTGGGACGACACACCTATGCCAGACATAATGATGGGCCGCAGTGGTGCTGGCGGTCTAGGTGCAGGAATGCCGATGGCCGCAATGGCGGCTGCACCGATGGCGAAAGGGAATTTATACGGAAATCGCAGCGGTGAACTGGGTGTCAGTGCGAGTGCGATTGATGCGTTACTCTCTGGAGAAAATGCGAAGTCATTGGCTCCGGGTATCACTTCAATCGCTGGCGTGGCAACTGATCCGGTTTTCCAAATGATGATTCGCGGAGGTGCTCCGTCCGCTGCTCTTGATCTTTCTACGATATCCGCAAGGAAGAACTTGAACGAAACCGCGTTCTTTTTCCCGCAACTGATCGCGCGGGAGGATGGATCGGTGGCGATGGAGTTCACGATGCCGGAGGCGCTGACGACGTGGCGTTTCATGGGTTTCGCGCATGACCGCGAACTACGCTCGGGCTATATCGAAGACAAGGTCGTGACCGCGAAGGACATCATGGTGCAGCCGAATCCGCCGCGCTTTCTGCGCGAGGGCGACGTGCTGGAATTTACCGTGAAAGTCTCGAATCAAACCGCCACGCGACAAGCGGGCAAAGTGCGCCTCACGCTCGCGAACGCGCGCACGGGCAAGACGGTGGATGCCGACTTTGCGAACGCGGTGACGGATCAGGAATTCGATTTGCCGTCGCACGAGTCGCGCAGTTTTTCGTGGAAGCTCAAGGTGCCCGACGGTGCGGAGCCGCTCAGCTACAAGGCGGTCGGCTCGACGGAAAAACTTTCCGACGGCGAAGAAGGCCTGCTGCCCGTGCTGTCGCGCCGCACGCTCGTGACGGAGTCGCTGCCGCTGCCGATTCGCGGCGCGCAGACGAAGAAGTTCGAGTTCACGCGGCTCATCGAGTCGGTGAAATCCGACACGCTCAAATCGCAGAGCCTCACGGTGCAGATGGTGTCGAACCCGTCGTGGTATGCGGTGATGGCGCTGCCGTATCTCATGGAGTTCCCGCACGAGTGCAGCGAGCAGACGTTCAACCGCCTCTACGCAAATGCGCTCGCGCGTCACATCTCGGCGTCCGACCCGAAAATCCACGCGGTGTTTGATCAATGGAAAGGCACACCCGCACTCGACAGCCCGCTGGAGAAAAATCAGGACATCAAGTCCGTGCTACTCGACGAAACGCCGTGGGTGCAGCAGGCGAAATCCGAGAGTCAGGCACGGCGGAATGTCGGCATCCTTTTCGACGACAACCGCCTCAACGACGAGACCGCGCGCACATTGCGCAAGCTTGCGGAGATGCAGCATGCCGACGGTGCATGGCCATGGTTCCCCGGGGATCACGGGGACGACTATATCACGCTCTACATCACGACAGGCTTTGGACGGCTGCGGCATCTCGGTGTGAAAATTGACACGGCACCGGCAATCAAATCACTCGCACGGCTCGATGGATGGATTGACCGCATCTACCGCGACATCCCGGTGAATCAGCGCGACCTCAATCACCTCAGCCCCACGATTGCGTTCTATCTCTACGGACGCAGTTTTTTCCTCGCGGAAAAACCAATCGCACCGGCGCACAAGGAGGCGGTGGATTACTTCCTCGCGCAGGCGCGCAAGCACTGGCTCGCGCTCGGCGACCGCCAGCCGCAGGGCCATCTCGCCATCGCGCTGAAGCGTTTCGGTGACAAGGACGCCGCCGTGGGAATCATGAAATCGCTGAATGAACGCTCGGTGAGCAACGAGGAGATGGGGATGTTCTGGCGCGACACGGAGCACTCGTGGTCGTGGTTCCGCGCACCCATCGAATCGCAGGCGCTGATGATTGAGGCGTTCGACGAAGTGATGAATGACGCAAAAGCGGTCGAGGAATGCAAAGTGTGGCTCTTAAAACAAAAGCAGACACAGGACTGGAAGACGACGAAGGCGACCGCCGACGCCATCTACGCACTGCTGCTGCGCGGCGACAATCTGCTCGCATCGGATGCGCTCGTGGAAGTCTCGCTCGCGGGCAATGCGATCAAGCCCGAGAAAGTCGAGGCAGGCACCGGCTTTTACGAAGAGCGATTCGCTCGCGGCGAAGTGAAACCGGAGCAGGGGCACATCACGTTGAAGAAAACCGACAAGGGCGTTTCGTGGGGGGGCGTCCACTGGCAGTATCTCGAAGACATGGCGAAGGTCACCGCCTACGACGGCACGCCGCTGAAACTGACGAAGGCGCCTTTCACCAAACAACTCACGAAGAAAGGCCCCGTCCTCGAAGCGGTGAAAGGCGCGGTGAAAGTCGGCGACGAACTGGTCGTGCGCATCACCTTGCACACCGACCGCGACATGGAATACGTGCATTTGAAGGATCACCGCGGAAGCGGCACCGAGCCGGTGAACGTGCTTTCGCAATTCAAATTTCAGGACGGCCTCGGCTACTACGAGACGACGCGCGACACCGCGAGCCACTTCTTCATCTCTTATCTGCCGAAGGGAAATTACGTCTTTGAATACACCACGCGCGTCGTGCATCGCGGCCGCTACCAGACGGGTTTCGCGAGCATCGAGTGTATGTATGCGCCGGAATTCGGCGGGCACTCGGAGAGCCTGTGGGTGGATGCGGAGTAGGTGAAAATTGTTCTGTTTTAATTAGGAAGGCAGGAAGGCAGGAAAATTGTCGCACCTATGGGATGAACCGGCTGCCAGTTCTTTCCTGGCTTCCTGGTTTCTAAATTAACTCACAACCAAAACCTCGTTCTTTTACGTGGGTTCTGTTAGTGGAGCGGCGTGGCCACGATCCTCACGCATCCTGCTGTTCCGCTGACAATCGGCGTCGTGCTTGGGCGTGGGGTGATTCCTGCGCGCTTGATGGAGTTTGGAGTGCTCTGCGCGATTCTACCGGATGCGGATGTGGCGATGTTCAAGCTGGGCGTCCCTTACGAATCCATCTTCGGTCATCGCGGTTTTTCGCACTCGATTCTCTTCGCGCTGCTGGTCGCGCTGGCTTTTCGCTACGGCTCAAAAATCGGACGCGAACGCCCGTGGACGACTTTTCTGTTTCTACTCTTCGCGACCATCTCGCACGGACTGCTGGATGCACTGACGAACGGCGGCCTCGGCGTCGGATTCTTCGCGCCATTTTCCAGCCACCGCTATTTTTTCCCCGCGCAATGGATCGAAGTCTCTCCCATCGGCGCCGGATTTTTCTCAGAGCGCGGACTGGCTGTGCTGAGGTCGGAACTTCTCACCGTGTGGCTCCCGTGCTTGCTTGTTGCCCTCTTCGGCACAGCACTGCGTATCAATGCGAGAGGCGTGAAGGGAAGTGCCGAGGAGGGGACTTGAACCCCTACTCCTTTCGGAACCAGATCCTAAGTCTGGCGCGTCTGCCAATTTCGCCACCTCGGCGTAGTGGTGCGCAACTTCTGGCAAAACACGCTACGTGTCGAGCGTGTTGACTGATCGAGAAGCCGCAATCTTCTCGTATTGTTGTCGAGCGGCGCTCAAATGATCTTATTCGAGGTCATGCCGAGTGGCCGAAATGGAAAAAACATTATGAGAGAAAAACAAAAGCGTTTGAATGATTTCATTTCAGCAATTGCGACGATGGTCGCCATCTTCGCTGGTGCCTTCAGCGCATTGGCTGACGTGCCGCGCCCGGAGCATCCGAGGCCTGACCAGCAGCGTGAGAACTGGATGACACTGAACGGCGAGTGGCAGTTCGAGAATGACAAGGCGGCGGACGGTGAATCGCGGGGGCTGACTTATGGCAGGGATCTCAACGCCAGAATCGTCGTGCCGTTTTGTCCGGAGAGTAAATTATCCGGCATCGGTCTGGGCAATTCTGAGAAGCTCAAGGATGTGTGGTATCGCCGCACCTTCGAGATACCGCAGGCGATGAAAGGCAAGCGGGTGCGCATTCATTTTGGAGGCGTGGATTACAGAGCTTGGGTTTACATCAATGGCCAACTCGCCGGGACGCACGTCGGCGAGAATGTGGAGTTCAGTTTTGAAATATCGAAGCTCCTCAAGGACGGACCCAACGAAGTGGTCGTGAAGGTGCTCGACGACATGTGGAGCGGCCTCCAGCCCTGCGGGAAACAATGCGGGGACAAGAGCTTTAGCTGTTTCTACACACGCACCACCGGCATCTGGCAGTCGGTGTGGCTGGAAGCCGTGGGGTCGTCGTTTGTCGAATACATTTCGGTGGTGCCCGATCCCGACAACTCGCGGGTGCTCATTGATGTGAAAATCAACGGAGCGGACAAGGAGCTGTCGCTCACCGCAGATGCATTTGCTGATGGCCAGTCGGTCGGCTCTGACAAAGCCGCCGGGGCATGGCAGGCGCGCTTGGTCATTCCTCTCAAAATGAAAAAGCTTTGGGAGCCCGGCTCGCCCTTCCTCTACGATCTCAAGTTCACGCTTTTCAGCGGCGACACGAAGGTTGACGAACTGAAAAGTTATTTCGGACTGCGCAAGATCACCATCGAGGGACGCAAGATCCTCATCAACGGGAAGCCGGTTTTTCAACGTCTGATTCTCGACCAGGGTTTCTATCCCGACGGGCTCTGGACTGCGCCGTCGGATGCTGCGCTGAAAGCGGACATCGAAATGAGCATGGCCTGCGGATACAACGGCGCGCGGTTGCACCAGAAGGTGTTCGAGCCGCGCTTTCTCTACTGGGCCGACAAACTTGGTTACCTGGTCTGGGGCGAATATCCCAACGCCGGATACGGCAACCAGCGCGAAGGATTTTCCGCTGTCGTGAATGAATGGACGGAGATCCTGCTACGCGACCGGAATCATCCAGCCATCGTCGGCTGGTGCGCCTTCAATGAAAACTTCGAGTCGTCTGGCGAACTGCAACAGATGATCTGGAACATCACCAAGGCCATTGACCCGACGCGGCCCGCACTCGAAGCCAGCGGCTGGACGCACACGCTTCCGCATCCGGAAGTCCGGGATTCGCATGATTACACCCCGGAGCCGGAGCACCTCCGCAAGCGATGGATGAATTTTTTCTTCGCACCACCCGAAGGGCCGTATCCACCCTCGCGCTATTTCAATCCATCGGCATCAAACGCGGATCGCGGCGTGCCGTTCATGATCAGTGAAATTGGCGGCATTGGCTGGGCCACCGAGGGCGGCTGGAGTTACGGCAAGGGGCCGACGACCCTCGAGGAGTTTTACGCCCGCTACAAGGGAACCATGGATGCCATGCTCGATAATCCGAATCTGTTCGGTTTCTGCTACACGCAGCTCACCGACATCGAGCAGGAAAGAAACGGCCTCTACTACTACGACCGCAAACCGAAGTTCGATGTGAAGAAACTGCACGACTTCACCGCGCGGCAGGCAGCCTACGAGCGCAACGAGCCGATGGCACCACCGCCGACCGTGAATACCATCACCGCCAAGTGGAAAGTGCTGATTGGTGCCGTGCAGGATGGCAAGCTCAGCACACCCTACCGCTACAGCACCGAAACGCCTCCAGACGGCTGGCTCAATGAAGGGTTCGACGACAGTGCGTGGAAGACCGGCCTTGCGCCCTTCGGCAACGGAAATCACACACGTGCCGAATGGAAAACTCCGGAGATCTATTTCCGCAAAACCTTCGAATACGACGGTGGTGATTTAATAAACGGCGCCGTGGTGATTCGCCACAACGACAGCACGGAAATCTATATCAACGGACAGAAGATTCTGAGCGTGAAAGGCTCCAAGGGCTACTACCTGTGCTCCGTCACCGAGCAGATGCAAAAGGCGCTGAAGAAAGGCACCAACACCATCTCCGTCCACTCCCACGAAGGCGGGAAGGGGCAGTGGGTCGATCTGGCCATCCTCGTGGAATAGAGCGTT
>CAIYUV010000180.1 GCA_903929475.1 uncultured Spartobacteria bacterium | reverse complement strand
GCTCCGCGCCGGTTGCCATGATCGAGAGGTGCTTGTTTGGAAATGCGAGCGCGTGTTCTCCGAGCGCACGTCCAGCGCCGAGGCCGCGTGCGACGCCGTCCGCGAGAGCGGCGTTCATCATACGGCCCGTCTCGTCCACCATGCCGAATGATCCATCATTCAGGCCGCGCTGGACGTCCTCGCTCGTCTCGCCGTTGTAGCACAATTCAAAATCGTGAATCGCGCCTGCGCCGTTGAACGCAACTGCGTTGACGATGCCGCGCCGCATCGCGTCCACAATGAGCGGATTCAGGCCGACTTTGATCGAATGCGCGCCCATCATCAGCAATACGGGGCGCCGGTTTTTCACGGCACTCACGATGGCGGTGACGACACATTTGAAATCCTGCACCGCGAGAAAATCCGGCAGCTTGTCGAGGAACGTTGCGAAGCTCTCACCGGCGGCGTGCGGCTTGGCGAACGCTTCGACGGCGACTTTGTTGGCGCGGTCGGCGACGGGATACGTTCGGATTTTTGAAAAGTCTAAAGGCGGAAAGCGCACGCGTGGAAATCTGGAATGTCCGGCGACGAATGTCGAACGTCGAATGTTGAACGTCGTATGTCAGCATCGCCTCGCAATCGGACAGCCGGGAGTCCGGTTCGTTCACATTCCCTTCGAGCCGGGCGGTGGATTTTGCGGCCATTTGTCGCTGCGGAATGGCGAGGCGGGCAGACCGGCGGAGTTGATGAGATTGCAGTCGGGATTGTCCGCCCAGCCGTAGCGGATGGCGACGGGCGAGGGGACTTTCGGGCTGCTCACGACGATGTGATCGCCCTCGATGACAGCATCCGCCCACACAAACTTTTTGTCCTCGCCCGCGAGCGCGAAGCCCTTGATCGGCCCGCCGTCGCTTGTCTTGAGTCCGTTGCTGTTGCTGAAACTAAGACGGATTTTCGACTCCTCGTTCTGCATCCCTCCGTAGAGTGGGCCGCTGTATTCCATCTCCTGAAAATACACCTGCGCCAGCGCGGAGAGCGCGAGCCGGTGGCCGATGACCTGTTTGTTTTTCGGATGGATGTTTTTCGCGTCACCAACATCAATTCCCACGGCCATCCCAGTGCGAGGCACTTCCAACGTGCCGAATTGCGCCTCGCGGATTTCCGCCCAGTAGCTGTCTGTCGGTTCTTCGTGGCGTGCGCCGAAATTCACCAGTTGCACGTAGAGAAACGGAAACTCCGCCTCGTCACGAGGCACGCCCTGCGCCTTAGCAAACTCATATCGCCAGGATAGGATCATCATTGGAAAAAGCTGCCCGTAGATGGCGTGGTCGCCGCTCTTCGCGGGGCCGCCATTTGCCTCGCCCTGATACCAAATCGCGCCGCGAATCGTGCATCCCGCCACGGGCGCAATCATACCGTTGAAAAGCACAGTTGGGTCCGTGGACGGCGGAAAAAATTTCGTTAGTTCGGGCGTGGAGCGTATTTTTCTCGAACGCCCGCCGAACGCCGCGTTCGACTTCATCGCGATTTCCGGCATCCAAGCCTCCACCGGCGTCCCGCCCCACGAAGCGTGGATCACGCCCACGGGCACTTTGAGTTTTTGATGCACTTCGCGTGCGAAAAAATATCCGGCCGCTGTGAAATGCCCCGCGTTTTCCGGCGTCGCCACCTCCCATTTGCCTTCGCAATCTTCCAGCGGCTTCGCGCTCAGCTTTTGCGTGACGGTGAAAATTCGGATGTCCGGAAATTTACACGCCGTGATTTCCGCTTCCGCGTCCTTCGCGCTTTTCACTTCCATCTCCATGTTGGATTGCCCGCTCGCCAGCCACACCTCGCCCACAGCCACGTTCTTCACCGTCAGCGTATTTTTTCCAGTTACCGTCAACTCGCGTCCCGCTCCCGGCTTCAGTCCTTCGAGTTTCACCGACCAGCGGCCTTTTTCATCAGCGGTCGCGGCGGCCTTCGTCTCGCCGAATGTCACGCTCACTTTCTCCCCCGCATCCGCCCAGCCCCACACGTTTGCCTTCGCGTCCTGCAGCAGCACCATGTTGTCGCTGATGACCGCAGGCAGCCGCACCTCCGCAAGGGCAACGGCTGTCATGGAGAGAAAAATGGAGGCGGTGATTTTCATGCGAGCCACGATGCCGTGAAACACGGCCAGGGGCGATACGTTTGTGCAGTAAAGTATGTTCACCACATGCCGACACGCATTTGTAGCTTGCGCATCTGTTGACACCGCGCGCACACCGCTGCTAGTTTCCGCGCGCCTTAGCTCGGCGACGTTATGCTACTTAATCGTCCAGTGCTCGTCCTCAACCGGCTGTGGCAGGCGATTCACGTCTGCACCGCCCGCCGGGCGTTCTCGCTTCTCTGCCAGGGACACGCACAAGTCGTCCACACCGACGACGGTTCCTTTTCCACCCACGACTACGAAAGCTGGCGCGACCTCAGCTCTCGCGAGCCGGATATGCACATGGTGCAGACCACCCGCTTCAGCTTCCGCGTCCCGCGCGTCATCGTGCTCATGCTTTTCGACCGGATGCCGCGCAAAGAGGTGAAATTCACCCGCCACAACATCTTCGAGCGCGACCGCAACACCTGCCAGTATTGCGGAAAACACTTCGACCGCCGCGACCTCAATCTCGACCACGTCTTCCCCCGCGACCGTGGCGGCGCGATGACGTGGGAAAACATCGTCTGCTCCTGCATTCGCTGCAACACGCGCAAGGCCAACCGCACCCCCGAGGAAGCGAGGATGAAGCTCATCAAAAAGCCCGAGCGTCCCAAGTGGCGTCCCTTCGCCCATCTCACCTTCGGAGCCGACCAGCACGAAAGCTGGAAACACTTCGTTGACTTCGCCTACTGGAACGTCGAATTGGGCGGGTAACGTGGTGCGCCGGGCTAAAGTCCGGATGGAGGTCATTAGCACTGAGGCACGAAAGGCGGAGTTTTTTGACGGGTAGGGGGATGGTTTTTCGGGGGAAGTGGTGGGTTCTTACGGGGGGAATGTGGGTTTTTCTCTGTCGGCCGGGGTTTCCGGCGGCTCAAATTTAGTTTCTGAAGCGTCGCAGGAAGTTTCCGAAGAGGTTTCGGAAGTTTCCGGAGAGGCTTCGGAAGTTTCCGGAGAGGCTTCGGAAGTTTCCGGAGAGGCTTCGGAAGTTTCCGGAGAGGCTTCAGAAGTTTCCGGAGAGGCTTCAGAAGTTTCCGGAGAGGCTTCAGAAGTTTCCGGAGAGGCTTCAGAAGTTTCCGGAGAGGCTTCAGAAGTTTCCGGAGAGGCTTCGGAAGTTTCCGGAGAGGCTCCAGAAGTTTCCGAAGAGGTTTCGGAAGTTTCCGGAGAGGCTCCAGAAGTTTCCGGAAAGGCTCGGGAGGTCTCCACAGTCGTGCTAGAGTGCTCTTTCCGGCGGCGGGAAATGGCGACTTTTAACGAGGCGAACTCTTCGCACCGGTAGGAGACGGTTTTCCCGGTTCACTGCGGCTCTTTCGAGTGCGATAAAAATGCAATCAGTCTATCTTTTGCAAGTTCCGCCTGTTTTCTGTCATGCTTCATGCCATTGTGACCTCTCTCATTCCCGAGTTTCTCTCCACACCACAATAGTTCGCCATCCGGGACGCTCATTTGCGGCTGCAAACAAAAACCTACAGTCATTCATGGCACCAAATTCAGCCATTTTCAGTGAAGAACTAGAATGTAGTGGAAAGAATTCTGATGAAAGAAATCGGGCCGGCACGACAAATGCATTTCAGCGCGATTTTTCTATGGCTAGATACTATTCAAATTAGAGTTGGATTGTTATAAATTCACTCGATTTGGGCTGGATAATAGTCTAACAAAATATACAGACACGGAAAATTAGAGGTCACACGTAGGCAATTTTACACCAATAACATCCACCATCCCGAACCACACCCAGGCAAAACCGCACTTATGAAAACACTGAAACACCCACTTAAACCGATGCGCGCCATCGCTTTCTACACTAGTATTTTGATGGCAGGTGCCGGGCTCAGCCAGCAGGCATTTTCGCAGAATCACCAACTTGGAGACGCCACATTTGCCGCCGCCAGCGACAAGAGCGGTGCCAATAAATACTGGCCCATGCCGCTTGAAATCATCACGAGATACGCAGGCTACGGTGAATACGAAGGCTTCATCCGCTCGGAGTCGTATCACGGGCTTGAGTCCGTGGCCGCTGTCAAGACGGTGAAATGGAGCATCCGTTATTCATCGGCTCTCGCCGGTGTTCAGGATTTAACGACGCCTACGGGATCTTTGGTCGCCTCGCCCGAGGATTGGTGGCTTGCGGTGGATGCCAAGGGCGATATCCGGGTTTTGAAATTCGTCCGTGCAGGCGTCACCATCTTTGAGGCCTCGCCGAAAAATACTCCGCCGGTTTTGATGCCCGGCAAACTGGCCGCAGGCGATACCTGGACTGTATTTGGCAAGACATTCACTGTGCTGGATCTCGGCGCAACTCTCGGTAAGGACGGCAATCTATTAAAACTGAAGGTGGCCGAAGGGAACGAATTTGCTTTTGATTATTACGCCGCCGGTCGCGGCCTTGTTGCCACCCAGGAGGGTGTTGACACCACATCCACTCCATCCGGTTGGGCTTTAATGAAGCGCTAACGCCAAACAAACGAACCACTCAAAAATCACCCTAACAAAGGAAACACCCATGAAAATTCAAAATCTTAAAACACTCACCGAGAAGGGATCTCGTGTCGGAGGTCTTTTCTACAAAATTTTTACAATCCTAGCCCTCATCGTCGCCGTGGCTGCCATGCCGCTTACAGCACGTGCAGTTGGCAATGCGATAGGCTGGGGTAACAACAATTATGGTCAGACCGATTTTCCGGCTCTTCCTTCTGGTGTAAAATACACGCAGATCGCTGCGGAGGGCGATAATTTCAGTCTGGCTTTGAGGTCGGATGGGCAGGTGGTTGGGTTCGGGTATAATGGTTGGGGCAATTTGAATGCGCCAGTTCTTCCCGATGGTGTTGTTTATACACAAATAGACACAGGAAATTATTACAGCCTAGCTTTAAGATCTGACGGGCAGGTTGTAGGATTCGGCTATGCTGGAGATAATGCTGGATATTATGGAAGTGATTTGATTGCACCGCCCCTGCCAGAGGGCATGACTTACACCCAGGTTGCCGCCGGAAATGGATACAGTTTTGCATTAAGATCCGACGGGCAAATAGTGCCGTTTCTTGATTCTGCTACTTTTGCGGCCGCACAAGTTCAGCGTCAGATAGATCACGACAACTACGCGAATCAACCAGAGCCATGGTGGTGGACTTACTACGGTTATAACAACTACTATGGAGCGTGGGCGGATTACCAAGCAGGCCAGGCTAACAGCTCCTACCCTCCGCTCACTGTTCCAGCTATTTATACTGTTCCCAGCCTCCCTGATGGGGTTACATACACAAAGGTGTCTTGTGCATTTACGAGTGCCGTGGCATTAAGGTCTGACGGACAAATAGTATGCTGGGGTGATGATCAGGGAAATATGCATAATCCACCGGCACTACCGGAAGGTGCCACGAGTTTCACTAAAATCGCTGCCGGCCAATACGAAAATGTGGCTCTCACCAATGATGGACGCATTTTGGCATGGGGGCCTGACTATGGTTATGGAAATCTATATCCGCCTGCTTTACCAAACGGTGTGGTTTTCACGGATATCGCAGCAGGATATCTTGCCACATATGGTCTTCGCTCCGACGGACAAATCTCATTCTTTGGCTACAATAACGGTCAGGCCACTATTCCAGTTGTCAGCGGAGCCGCTTACACCGCTGTGGTGGGTGCGCAAAGCCGGGCTCTGGGACTCCTTCACTTCTATGTCAATTTGGCCCTTAGTGGTGATTCGAACTACTACATTGTTGTAGGAAATGCATTCACGGATCCGGGAGCTTCCGCAACAGATGATCATGGCAATGTTCTTCAGGTAACAGTAACGGGATCGGTGGATACAAACACTCCCGGGACTTATGTCCTGACTTACAGCGCAGTGGATGCAAACGGGAATCATGCCTCCGATAGGCGCGTAATCCATGTAGTGAAAAAGCTCCCGAGCGCCCTTTGGGCAGCAGCAATGCCCAGCTTTACACAAAGCACGAGCTACGCAAATGCAGCGATCAATGAGCCCATCACGGTCTGGGGCAGGGCGTGGAATGGAACGGCTCCTTACAGCTACGCTCTTGATTTCGGTGATGGATCACCGCTCGCCTATGGCTCGAATTTGTCCGCACAGGATGCAAGATTCATGGGTCAGGATCACACATACACCACCGGTGGTTCCAAGACGATGACACTGACAATTACGGACTCGGCAAGTCATACCGAGGTGCGCACAGCAGTCATCCGCGTGCTGGGTGCTCCGGTTCACAATGAACGCATCAACATGGCGATCGAAAAAGGACTGATCTATCTCTACAAAACGCAGACGGATTTGGACGCGGACAGGATCTATTGGAATCAAGAAGGCTGGAACTCTGAACACTCGGCTGGCTACACCGGTGCTCCAATGATGGCCTTTGAGGAAAATGGTCATATCCCATCGCATGACTACGAGGAGGATATCTATGCGGAAACTCTCCAAAAAGGGTTAAATTTCCTCTTTGATCACACGCAAGGTGCTGTCACTACGTTGTCCGTTCACAGCGACGGCATTGCCGACCGCGATTCTGATTCGAACGGAAACGGGAAAGGTGCCTATATCTCTTCCAACACTTATGCCAGCGGTTGGGGTGCATTGGCGGTAATCTTCTCACAGCCCAATGTCACATCCGCCCATAATACGTATGTTGACAGGGGGCCGTTTAACGGTATGTCCTACTTCGATTTGGTCACCGATATTCTGGATCAGTATGCCTGGTCTCAAGGTGACGGTGGTCTCCGTGGGGCTTACGAATATCATATCAACGGGCAGCAACAGGGTCGTTATGACGGCTCCACAATGCAGTGGCCAACTCTTACAGTGAAGGCTGCCAAAGACCGTTGGGGAATCAATATGCCCCAATGGTATAAAGACAACGCTGTCTTCGGCTATAAAACGATTCAGAACCCGGACAACGGCGGCGTAGGTTATGATGGCGCTTACAATTGGAACAACACTGCGAAAACCGGTGGTCTAATTATTGCCAATTCAAATGCAGGAATTGGCTTGGAAAATGCCGATGTCGCACATGCGCTTCAATTTCTCGGTAATAACTTCTACACCTTTGGTGACCCGGGATGGGGTAACGACTTTTACGCCATGTATGCCCTCAAGAAAGGTCTCTCGGTTGCAGGTGTGACTCAACTTACAACGCCAACTGGAAATGTGGACTGGTATCAAAACGTATCTGCCTGGCTGCTGGGTAATGCTTCACTCGTGGACCCCAACCTCTATGCAGGCTACCGTTCCACATCCTATGGATTCGGACAAAATGCTGACGGCAGTTGGAATGGAACCGGATCATGGATTTCTACTGGTCATTTTTCCACGGCACACGCTGTATTGGTTTTGACTCAATCGCTAACCATCGCACTCCCGGTGGCAGTCATTGCTCCAGTGGACGTTCAATCAGCCAGAAGTCCTTCAGCATTTACCCTGAATGGATCGAATTCATACCATCTGGATCCGAACTTTTCCGTTGTGGAATGGCTTTGGATTCTCGATGCGGGTGCAAATCCAGACTGGACTCATCCCACGGCAAGCGGCCAAACAGCACTCGTGAATCCAGGTTGGAATACTCCCGGGAATCACACGGTTACCCTCCGCGTGAAGGACAACCAAGATCCGCCACAGTATGCGACAGCAACGGCAAATATCAGTGTCACGGAGAGCGACGTGCCTCCTGTGGCCTACCCGATTCCGCCGACAAGAGTTCCCCAGATCTACACCGCGAAAATCGGTGACACCATTCCTCTCGATGGTAGAAGCTCGACCGACGTGGACGGAGATCCAATCGTCTATTACGCGTGGGATTTGGACGGCAACAACACCTACGGCGATGCAGCCGATGCCGCTCTTGATACATCAGGCAATCATGCCGTGGGATCAACTGCCAGCATTACGTTCAGCACAGCATATACAGGTGTTATTGGCTTGAAGGTTGGAAGCCAGCCTCACGGCGATGTTCCGGTCGTGTATAGCTCCAATCAAACAACTGTGGACATTTATGCGTCACCAAATGACCTGTCCGTGGTGTCCATCTCGGCATCTCATCGGACAGCAACCAGCGCGGATGTCCATGCGGTTGTCATGAATTCCGCAAATTCGGGAACGCCCTTAAACAATGTCTTGGTTCGCTTCTACAACGGCAATCCTTACGAAACCGGTGCACAGATTGGCGGAAACTATCTGGTGAACCTCCCGATTGGAGCCTCCGCCAATGTGGACGTCACCGGCCTGCCACTTACTGCTGAAACACAATTTGTCTTTGTGAAAGTGGATGCGGCAAACACAGTTCCTGAGTCCGATGAATCCAATAACACAGGTTCCGTAGCCGTTCCATATCGCATCTCCGGTGACAATACCCCGCCGGTTATTAACCAGCCCGCATCCCCACTCATTGTGGAGGCGACCAGCGCAAGCGGCGCCGTGGTTAACTATACAGTTACCGCGACTGACGAAACCGACGGTAATATCGGAGCAACAGCGTCGCCAGTGAGTGGCAGCACATTTGCACTGGGTGATACCACTGTGAACACTTCGGCAACCGATGCTGCGGGCAATACCGCAAACAGCAGCTTCACCGTTCGTGTTCAGGACACCACGGCACCTGTATTCAGCCCATCACCAGCAGATACAACCGTCAAATCCAATGCGGCAGGAACGGCTACTCTACCAAACTATGCCTTGCTGGCGACAGCAACGGATGCGGTGGGTGTGGTTTCGATCACACAATCGCCAGCTCCTGGTAGCTCCTATGTGGTTGGGGACGTTGTCTCCGTCACATTGACTGCGACGGATGCAGCCGCAAACCAGGGAACTGCCATGTTCAATGTCACGGTTCTTCAAGGAAACAGGCCTCCAGTGCTCACAGACGACAGGGCGCTTGTTTACAATGAGGCAACATTGATTGATGTTCTGGCCAACGATACAGACGCGGACAGCGATTCGCTGACCATCACTTCTGTCACGCAGCCTGCAAGTGGCGGGGCTGTGAGCATTCAAGGAAACAAAGTTCTCTTTACTCCCAATGCATCCTTCAGCAGGCCCGTGCCATTCACCTACACGGCAACGGACGGTGTCTTCTCATCAACAGCAAATGTCACCATCTATCATACGCCAAACGCAGCCACCACATTCTGCGCACTGCTCAGTGATTCAAATGGCAAGCCACGCGGCTACTTCAGGTTTGATATGATTCCCGGAGGCCTCGGCACTGGCACTCTTATTCGTGATGGCGTGACTAGGACAAACTTCAAAGGAAACCTTGTTGGCGCACAGGTGACTATTCCTGTGCAAGGTAATAAACCATCCATTCCAGTCGCTTACCCAATGATTGATGTGGATTCTGCAAGCAATCCTGTGCTCGGAATTTCACTTCTCAGCGCTCAGGGGGAACGCTTGACAGGCGTGGCAAAGGTTTCGCCTTACGACAAAACGCATGCATATCCACAAACTGGATCCTATACGCTTGCTGTCACTGGTGCTAACTCCCAAATTGCGGCTGTTCTTCAAGGAGCAATCTCGAAACGGGGTGATGTCCGCCTCTCCGGAAAACTTGGCAACTTTGCGTCTGCCTCGTTCAGCGGGAAGGTTCTCGCAAATGGACAGACGCCTGTTTACTTCGGAAAAGTATTCCATACCAAAGTAAACGCACTCGGCGGCACCCTCACTGTTGCTTCAGGTGCAGCACCACAAATTGCCGGAACACTTCACTGGAAGCTGCCAGCAGGGGATAGAAACATTCCTGCCGGTGTGGAAGGTGACTTTACCGCCACTGGTGCGAAATACACCAAGTCAGCAACTAGAACTGCTATGCTTTCATTCAATGCTGCCAAAACGGCAACACTGGATATGAAAATCTCCAATGGCGCTCCAGCTACTCAGACAATTACTATTGGAGCCGCCACTACAACCCCTGCTCCAAACATCAAACTCCACCCAAGTTGCGGATTCTTTGAAATCGCTCCCTTCAACTATGGCACCCAGTCGTCCTCGCTCTACGGTGTCGTGCTACAGGGAAGCGGTTTGAATTACGGAGTTGGTATTATCCGGGGCCAGAAGTCCATAGGCTCACTCCAGATTACGCCAAAGCCTTAGTCTGCGGCTTAGCCTGACATACTCCATAAGTCCACGATAAGAGCTGGCGTTGCCTGAAATGCCTGCTCCACGAAAAACGGGCGATTTTCCTAATACGGAAATCGCCCGATTTTTCGGCTCTTGGGGCAGGCCATTCAACAGCCGATGATTGCTCATCCTCGGGCTGCTGCAATAATTCTTAAAATGATCACACTCATGCCGCGAAAACTTTTTCAGCTTCACCTCATGGCAGCACTCTGCATCGCCACGATTGTTCATGCACAAAACGCGGTGACAGCACCCGGCAACAAACAGCCGACAGGCGTCCCCAAGCTCATGGTCGTAAAGCCACCGCCAGCGGGGGTTCCAGATTTACCGGAGACCCCCGGCATGCCTATTTTCGACCTCGGGAATGGCAGTTACAAAATTGGCAGCATCACGATCGATAAGAATGCACGAACTGTGAAGTTTCCTGTCGCCGTGAACATGACACAAGGCCTCATTGAGTATCTGCTGGTGAACAAAAAGGGGAAAGTTCATGAGAGCCTGTTTTCGACCACTATCTCTCCCTCCAATTTACACATTGCGATGCTACTACTGGGAGTGGAAGGTGATCCTCGCAGCAAGGGTGAGGTTTCCGAGAAGGATCGTGCCAACGGCGTGGGCCAGGGACCCGTCACGGCCAAACAGTTGAAGGACGCTCCTGCATTCCAAGGAGATAAGGTATTGATTACAGCTGCGTGGAAAGCGGGAGAAAAGGAAATGAACTACAATGTTGAAGATTTGGTGCGCAACGGCAAGGAGAAGCAAAGTGCTGCACGCGGTTCATGGATATACACTGGATCGGTTCTTTTCGGGGGGATCTTTGCGGCAGAGGCTGAAAGCTCCATTATTGCGATGATTTCGGATGTGACAGCCCTCATCAACAATCCTCGCCCCGGCCATGATGACGATACGATTTGGTTTGCAGATCCCGAAAAAATTCCAGCAAAGGGCACCTCGGTGGAAATCACGATCAAACTCGATTCACCGAAACAAAAATAACCCTCCGGAACAAAGGCTGACACGAATCCTGTTGTTCGCGCGAGCATCTTTGGATTTCATTGGCAAATGAACAAGAAGAGAGCCATTGGCACTCAGCCTCCGATGCCGTCGCCCATGTTGAGCTTTACGTAGTCGGTGGTGAAATCGGTGGTGTAAACGACGTATTCGGCGCGGCCCAAGTTTAAGTCCACGCAGATGGTGAAACGCTTTTGTTTCACGATGGGGCCGATTTTTTCGAGCGGGGTTTTGCTTTGCATGCCGCCTTTCACGGCGATGACGCCGTCGTAGAAAATGTCCACGAGTTCCTCGCGCATCTTTGCGCCGCAGTAGCCGAGCGCGTCCATGATGCGGCCCCAGTTCGGGTCTTCGCCAAACCACGCGCATTTCACGAGTGTGCTGTTGGCGATGGCCTCGGCAGCGCGGCGGGCGTCGGCGAGCGAAGCAGCTCCGGCGACGCGGACTTCCACGAATTTACTCACGCCCTCACCGTCCTTCACGATCATCCACGCGAGTTCGGTCATCACGTGATCGAGTGCGGCCTGAAACGCTTTGAATTCCTTGGTGCCGTATTTGAGCGGCTTGTTGCCGGCGGCTCCGTTGGCGAGCACGAGCACTGTGTCGTTGGTGCTCATGTCGCCATCAATCGTGATGCGGTTGAACGATTGCTCGACGGCGACGCTCACGGCTTTTTGCAGCGTGCTTTTTCCAATCGCCGCATCGGTCGTGATGAAGCAGAGCA
Organism: uncultured Spartobacteria bacterium; assembly: GCA_903929475.1. Taxonomy (GTDB): domain Bacteria; phylum Verrucomicrobiota; class Verrucomicrobiia; order Chthoniobacterales; family Chthoniobacteraceae; genus SXWH01. Next base: position 14,603 of record CAIYUV010000180.1, on the reverse strand, counting down.
TCGTGGCCATGTTGGGATCGATCATCCCGGCACCCTTTGCGACACCGCCGACTCGCACAGTCTTTCCGCATGCGGAAAACTCGACGGCAAACTCCTTGGGGAACGTGTCGCTCGTCATCACCGCCCTCGCGACGGCTATGCTGCCGTTGCGACCGAGGCAGTTTTCCATTTTGCCGATGGTAGCTTCCATTATCTCGATGGGAAGCTCGACTCCAATGCGACCGGTGGAGCAGACGAGCACCTGCTTTTCACGAAGGCCTAGCGTTTTCGCGGCGGCGCGGCACATGCGCTTTGCATCGCGCAGGCCGGGCACGCCGGTGCAGGCGTTGGCGTTGCCGGAATTGGCGACGATGGCGCGCACGTCCGCTGTGGCGAGGTGCGTGCGGGAGACGCGGACGGGCGCGGCCTTTACTTTGTTCGTCGTGAATGTTCCCGCTGCGACGGTCTTGTGCTGTGAAAAGATGAGCGCGATGTCGGGTGCGTCCTTGTTCGCGGCTTTCACGCCGCAATAAGCGCTGCCGGCGACGAAGCCGTGTGGAGCGGTGATACCTCCGGGAATTTCTGAATGTGACATGGGTGGCGTGTTTTTATGCGGCGCACTGTGCGGCGCGGTTGGCGTGTATGATCGCGCACGGCGCGGAGATCAAACGGGAAGTTGGAAACTCGACAAGATGCCGCGCCATGAACAAATCACACACCATGCTCAGATCTTTCCTCGCACTCGCTCTACTCCTCGCCCCGCTGCGCGCTGATGACCGGCTCGTCGTGGACGATCCGGTGTTCATCGCCAAATGCACCGCCGCCACAGAGGAGCTTCAAAAAGCGGGGAAGCTCGTTTCTTTCAAAAAACTGCGCGCTCAACTGAACCGCGCAACTTGCGAGTTGCAGCTCCCCGCGCCTCGTAGAGACAAGCTCTCGCCGCAGGAGGTGTATCGCACGGTGAGGGAAAGCACGGTCGTCGTCGGCGCATTTTTCAAATGCACGAAATGCAAGGCGTGGCACTTCGATAGTTCGTCGGGTTTCGTCGCTGCGGATGGCGTGGTGAGCACCTGCCACCATGTCGTGCAATTCGAGGAAAAGCGGATGCGCGAAGGTTACCTCGTCGTCGCCGATGCGGCGGGGCGCGTATATCCCGTCACCGAAGTGCTCGCCGCCAATGCCGCTGCGGACACCTGTCTGCTGCGCGTCGCCGGCCTCGCGTTGAAGCCGCTCGCATTGAATCCCGCCGCCGAGGTGGGTTCGCGCGTTTATTGCCTCGGTCACCCGGACGGCAACCACTGGATGTTCACCGAGGGATTGCTGTCGCGCTATTTCATCAACCGCGAGGAAGCCGAGACCGGAAAAAAGGTGAAGCCGTCGCTCTACATCAACGTCACTGCGGAATACTCACCGGGCAGCAGCGGCGCGCCAATCGTGGACGAATACGGAAATGTCGTTGGGCAGGTCGAAAGCATCACCGCGAGCTGGGAGAGCGAGCCGGTGGAAAAAGGAAAGCCGGTCGCCGCAAGTTACGGGATGCCGTTGCGAGCGTGCGTATCCGCCGAGGAAATCGCGAAGCTCACGGTGAAAATGGAACCAGCGAAACAGTAGTCACTCCTTCGCTGGCTCGGGTTTCTTGCGATAGAAGACAGCGACGTTACCGACCTGCATCACGAGTTCGCTCGCGGTCTTCTCAGCGATTTGCGGAGCGAGGTCGTGCTTCTCCTCCTTGAACGCGGAGAACTTCATTTTCACCAGTCCATGCTGTGTGAGCGCGGCGTCGAGGCTGCGGAGAAAACCTTCCGACATCCCGGCGAGGCCGAGTTTCACCACGGGCTCCAGCAGTTGCGCTCGCGACTTTAGCTCGCGCTTTTCGGCGTTTGTCAGACTCATGCGCGCTGGATGACTTCGCTGGATGAAAAGCGCACCTTCGGGAGCGAGGCGTATTTGTCAGCCGCTGCGCGATAACCGGCTGCGCAGGCGACGACCGTGGTGAAATCCCCGCCTTCGAGTCCGAGCAGTTTGTCGTATTCCGCAGTGACGATGCCCTCCATCGGGCACGCATCCACGCCAAGCGCGGCGCAGCACGTCATGAAATTTCCGAGCGCGATATACACCTGCCGCGTCGCCCATTCCCGCGCCTGCCCCTGCTTCGCAAGATTCGCGGCAAAACCCACCATCACATCGCGATAGCCCTTCTGCGACTCCACCGCCACGCCGCGCGTGTCGGCGATGCTCTTTATAAAATGATCCACATCCGCCTCGGTGAGATTTTTTCGCACTGCGAAAACTACATGATGCGAACAGTCGGCGGGCTGCGTTTGATTCCACGAAACGGGGACGAGCGACTGCTTAACCGCCTGGCTTGTGACGATGATGAACTTCCACGGCTGCAAGCCGAATGACGAGGGACTCAGCACGAGCGATTGCTCCAGCGCGGCCCACACGTCGGCGGGGATTTTGCGCGAAGAGTCAAATTGCTTGGTGGCGTAGCGCCAGCGGAGTTGTCCGACCAGTGCGTCGGGTGTGAGTGTGTTCATGCGCGTGGCTGTATGCGGTGTGCGCGACGGGGACGAGAGGAAATTGCTCACAATCGCGTGGCCGCGTAATTCGACATTCGACATTCGACATTCGACATCCGTCATTTACAAAAACGCCATGTCTCCCGCCGACCGCTACAGCCAACTCCGCGAACGCGCCATCGTGCATGAAAGTGCGCGCGACCCGCGAGATTGGGCGGAGCAGGAATTGCAAGCAGCGTGGTTCGCCGGGGCGTTCGGGCGCGACTTTACAACGACCGACGGACGCAAGGTGCGCATCGTGCAATTCGGCGTCTGGAATCACGAGGCAGGCCCGGATTTTGCCGAGGCTGCTGTGAGCTTCGACGACGGCGCTGCGGAGCGCGGGCACATCGAACTCGATCCCGATGCTCGTGACTGGGAACGCCACGGGCACGCCACGAATGAGCACTACAACGGCGTAGTGCTCCACGTATTTCTGGACCGCGGTGATGCGGAATTTTTCACGCGCACCACGGAACACCGCCGAATCCCGCAGGTGTTGCTCGATCCCGCCATGCTCGACGAACCGCCCACACCACAGCCCGAGGCGAAGCCGGGGCGTTGTGTCGCTCCGCTACGTGCAATGCCCGAGGAACGCGTGCGCGAAGTTTTGTATGGCGCAGCGCAGTTTCGCCTGCGGCGAAAAGGTGCGGCGCTAGCACGCACGACGGATTTGCACGGAGCAGACGAGACGCTTTTCCAATCGCTCGCCGGGACGCTGGGCTACAAGTCGAACAAACTTCCATTCACCCTGCTCGCGCAGCGGCTGCCGCTGAAATTATTGCGCGCAGCCAAGGACGACGTTGAAGCCCTGCTCTTCGGTGTCGCGGGTTTTCTGAATCAGAACGACCTCGGCGAATTCGACACGCCGACCCGCGTCTATCTGCGCTCGCTGTGGGAGCGATGGTGGCCGCGTCGCGCGGAGTTCGAGCGGCTCACCATCCCGCACGAGCTTTGGAAAATGAGTGGACAGCGACCGGCGAATCATCCCCAGCGCCGACTCGCCGCACTCGCACAACTCGTGCGACATTGGCCGAGCGTCCGCTCGCTACGCGACGACTGCGTGGCTGATGACATCGCAAAATTTTGCTCCAAACTGCGCGATGAATATTGGGATCATCACTACACCGTGACCTCGAAACCCTCGGCGAAACGCATGGCGCTCATCGGCGAATCGCGCGTGACGGAAATGCTGGCGAACGTCTTCCTCCCCATCGCAATCAACACCGACCCCGCAAAGTGGATCACTTTCAAGAACCTCCTCGCAACACTCAGCAATCGCCGCGTAGAAATCGCCGCACTGCGACTTTTCGGAGGCAGTTCGATAACAACGTCGCTCCTCAAAAGCGCGGCAGCACAGCAGGGGCTTCTGCAAATCTACGAGGATTTCTGCCAGCGCGACGCGAGCGACTGCCAGCACTGCCTCTTCCCCTCGCAAGTCGCGAAGTGGTGAAGCGCGGCGTTGTCAGCACGCATGGGTGTGTGCTGTGATGCGCCATGCAGTCACCCGCCGATTTTCAAACCATGCGCGCAGAACGATTGCGTTCGCTCGGTCTGCGGCTGGAGGATTTCGAGGAAACATTTCACCGCAGCGGCGGGCCAGGCGGGCAGAACGTGAACAAGGTCTCCACCGCAGTGACCGTGCAGCACGCACCGACCGGACGAAGCGTGACAGCACAGGACACGCGCAGTCAGGCGCAGAACCGCCAACTCGCATGGGAGCGAATTTTCAACGCCATCGCCAACGCACGCGCCGATGAGCGCGCCGCACGCAAACACGAACGCGAAAAAGTGCGCAGACAAACGCGCAAGCGCCCGTGGGGTCTCAAACAGCGCATCCTCGACTCAAAGAAAAAACGCAGCGCAGTGAAGAAGATGCGAGGAAAAGACTGGTGAACCGTTTCACTCACCAATGAGCAGGCCGAGGATGCGCGTAATGTCGTCGTTGTGCTGGCGCGAGGCGATGCCGAATGCGCGGACAATGTCGGTGATAAAAGTGACACGCTCGGCGGTGATGCGATAGAGCACGGTTTCGCGCGTCTTTGCTTTGCTGGCAGGTCGCGCCGTTCCGTCGGGCCGGAGGACTTTATCCATCGGGATGCACACATAGATCATCACCTGCGTGCCGACGGCTCGCTGCTTTTGTTTGATTTGAAGTTCGATGCTGCCGTGGGGTGTGTCCTGACGATACATCGGCGTTTCCTCGACGAGTTTCTCGAAGCCCGCCGGCAGCGGCACGTCGAGCGAGGAAGCTTTTTGCACTGCGGAACCTTTCTTTCCCTCCAGTGTGGAATTGCGTTGGGCTGCAATGCTTTTTCTAAGCTCGCGGATGGCCTCTGGCATGATCAGTTTCAGCTTGAGCGCCTCCTGCAAAATCTCGGCGAGTTCGTAGCCGTATTTGGTTTCTCCCTTTCGTTGAAAGACGACGCCCTCGGCGACGGTGGGCGCGTCTTTGTCGGGTGTGTCGTAGCCAATCTGCCATTCGAGGTAGCAGGTCTTGTCGAGCACAGTCTGCTTCGGTGCGACGACTTCGCCATAGCCGTCTTCGTCGCGATGCTTCATACGCACCTTGCTCGTGACAGCCGTGAGCGGGAGCCGGATTTCCACCGCATCGCGCACCGGTTGGATGAGGACTACGGAGGAGTCCTGCGCAAAACAGGCGACCGTGAAAGGCAGAAGGACGAACAGGAAACGAAGCATGGGAGAAGTGTGCGAGCAGTTGGACAAAATCCGAAGTATGAAATTCAATGCCGCAACAAGACAGCCTAGGGAAACGCTGATTTATTCCCGCGAAAATCGCGGAAGATAGCGAAAATAAAACGGAATTCAGGACGCATCTCTGTCAAAAATACATTTTTTCGCGTTGTTTCGCGCCTTTCGCGGGCTCTTTCGTTTTATTCAACGGTTCCCTAGTGCCATCGAAAAATCCCGTGAATCCAATCTATCCTGTGAATCCTGTCTAAAAGTTTTGGACAGGATTATCGGGATTCGATGGATTCACAGGATTGAGCAGGCACCCATTTCCTCCCCCATTCGTGTTCATCGTGCGCCTTATGGTGAACAATCAACTTCCAGATTTCCGATTTCAGCCCTTAGGCTGCCCTCATGGCTGAAATGAACAAAGACAGTGTTGCGGAAATTTTGACGCAAATCGCGACGATGCTCGAATTGAAGGGCGAGAACGTTTTCAAAATCCGCGCGTATCAAAACGCTGCGCGAGCGATGGAGACATTTTCGGGAAATCTCGCGCAGGTTGTCGGCGAGGGAAAACTGGCGGAGGTGCCGGGGATCGGGAAAGCGATTGCGGAAAAAGTGACGGAACTCGTGGTGACGGGAAATTTGTCCTACTACAACATTCTCAAGGCCGAGTTTCCGCCGGGGATTTTCGATATGTTTGGCGTGATGGGAATGGGCCCGAAGAAAATCGCAGCGGTTTGGGAGAAGCTCGATATTACGTCCGTTGCGGAGCTGGAGGCCGGATGCAAGGACGGGCGCGTGGCCGGATTGCGGGGCTTTGGTGAAAAGACTGCGACGAATATTTTGAAGGCGATCGAGGATCGGAAAAAGCACGCGGGGCGTTTCCGCATGGGAGAAATCGCGGGGGATGCGGAGCAGATGCTCGACGACCTGCGCTCGCTGCCGGATGTCACGCGCGTGGCGGCGTGCGGGAGCTACCGTCGGTGCCGCGAGACTTGTGGCGATTTGGACTTTCTCGTCTCGACGAACTCGCCCGAGTCGGTGAGCGAGTTTTTTGTAAAGCACGAGATGGTGGAAAGCGTGATAGCGCACGGCGCAACGAAGTCCTCGGTGCGATGGAAAAGCGGGATTCAAGCGGACATGCGTGTGGTGAAGGACACGGAGTTTGCGTTTGCGCTGAACTACTTCACGGGATCGAAAGAGCACAACATTGTGATGCGTCAGCGCGCGCTGGCTCGTGGCTGGACGCTCAATGAATACCGGCTCGGCGCAGCGGACGGCGGCAACGCTGAAATCCCGACCATCCGCGAAGAGGCGGATTTGTATCGAGCACTGGGGCTGGATTTCATCGAGCCGGAACTGCGCGAGGATCGCGGGGAATTTATCGCAGCGGAGAAACACACGCTGCCACGATTGGTCGAAGTATCGAATTTGCGCGGGACATTTCACAACCACACAACGGCGAGCGACGGACGTAATACGCTGCGCGAAATGGCGGACGCGGCGGAGGAACTTGGCCTGCAATATCTCGGCATCGCAGATCACTCGAAGTCCTCGGTGCAAGCACACGGGCTCGATGAAGCGCGGTTGCTCGCGCAGGTGGCGGAGATTCGCGCGATGAACAAACAATCGTCATTTCGTTTATTTGCAGGCAGCGAGGTGGATGTGCTGAAGGACGGTTCGCTGGATTTTTCAGACGAAATTCTCGCTCAGCTCGATTACGTCGTGGTGAGCGTGCACAATGCGTTTTCGATGTCGGAGGCCGAGATGACCAAGCGCATCATCCGCGCGATGGAGAATAAATACGTGACCATGCTCGGGCATCTCACCGGGCGGTTGTTGCTCCAGCGCGATGCGTATGCGGTGGACATCCCGGCAGTCATCGAAGCGGCGGCGGCAACTGGGACAATCATTGAGCTGAATGCGAATCCGCGCCGGCTCGACATGGACTGGCGCTGGTGGCCGCTTGCGAAGGAAAAAGGAGTGAAGTGCGCGATCAATCCCGACGCGCATCACACATCGCAGTTGCAATTCCTGCGCTTCGGCGTGGGCACAGCACGCAAGGGCTGGCTGGAGCGCGGCGACGTTGTGAACTGCCTCCCGCTGGGCGAAATCGCAACCGTGCTCACGGCGAAGCGCGGCTAGACTTTGCGTCCGAATTTTTTCTCCAACTCCGAGTAGCTCATCTGGATCATCGTCGGACGTCCGTGCGGGCAGCAGTAGGGGAGTTCGCAGGCGAGCAGATCCTGAATCAAGCGGAGACACTCGGGCTCGCGAAGGACGTCGTTGGCTTTCACGGCGTGGCGGCAGACGGTCTTGGCGATCATGTCCTCACCGAGGCGGAGCTTGGAGGTCTGTGCGGAGGTTTCGCGGAGTTCGTCAATGATGTCGCGCAGGAGCTGCGGTGGATCATCGGCGCGGAGAAATTGCGGCAGCGCATCAATCTTGAAAGTGCCGGAGCCGAACGGCTCGAGCCCGATGCCTGCGCGCGAAAGTGCTTCGAGATGCTGCACGAGCCAGTCGGCATCCTTCGGTCCGACTTCGAGCGTGATGGGGAGCAGCAGTCGCTGCGTCGGGACGCCCTGACCTTCCATGCGACGTTTCATTTCCTCGAAAAGAATCCGCTCGTGCGCGGCGTGCTGATCCACGAGCACGAGGCCCGCAGCGTTTTCCATGAGGATGTAAAGTTTCCCGAGAACGCCGAGCAGTTTGAAATCCTTCGCTGGCGGTGGCGCGGCCTGCGCGATGTTAGCTGGCGGTGGCAGCGTAGGCGGAACTTGCTGTGCTGCGACTGGCTGTGGCGTGCTGCTGGAAAAACCTGAAGTGCTCGGCGCTGCGGGGCGCTGAAATGAGCTGTCGGCCCAATCGCTTCGCAGCGCGGTCTGCTCGGCCATCGGGATTAGCGGCGGCGTTTCGTCGGGCGTCACGATGGACGTTTCGATGCGCTGGGGCGCGGCGAAAGTTTTTGTCCACGAAGCGCGGTCGCTCTCGAGCGCACGGCGCGTGACCTCGACGACGACCTCGCGGATGTGCGCCGGATCGCGGAAACGCACTTCGCGCTTGGCGGGGTGGACGTTCACATCCACGGCGGCGGGATCCATCTCGATGAAAAGAAACGTCACCGGATGCTGCCCCTTCATCAGCGCGGTGTGATAGCCCTCGCGCAGCGCGTAATTGAGCGTCGTGTTTTCGATGGGACGCCCGTTTAGAAAAACAATTTGCTGCTGGCGCGTGCTGCGACTGACTCCTGCCTTGCCGATGAACCCGCGCAATTTCACCCCGCTAAATTCGCACTCCGGTATCTCCAGCAATTCCGCCACGAGCGCCGCTCCGCAAAGCCCATGGATGCGCTCGCGCAGGCTCTGCCCCGGCGGGAGCTGCATCACGAGACGTTCGTCATTGAGAAAAGTGAAACCGACCAGCGGATGCCCGACCGCCTGGAGATGTAAGACGTGCTCCACGTGGCTGGCCTCGGTATTTTCCGTGCGCAAAAATTTCCGCCGCGCTGGCAGATTGTAGAAAAGCGAACGCACCTCGATCTGCGTGCCCTCCGGCTCGCCGCAGTCGCGCACCGTTTCCATGCGCCCGCCATTCACCAGCACCTCGGTTCCCGCCAGCGCACCATGCTCCCGCGTGGTGAGCCGAAAACGCGAAACGCTCGCGATGCTCGGCAGTGCCTCTCCGCGAAAACCGAGCGTGTGAATCGCCATCAAATCCGCGCCCGTTCTGATTTTGCTCGTCGCGTGTCTTTCGAGGCACAGCAGCGCGTCATCGCGATCCATCCCGCAGCCATTATCCACCACGCGAATGGAGCTATTGCCGCCGCGACGAATGAGCACTTCGACGCGCGTCGCACTGGAATCCAGCGAATTTTCCACCAGTTCCTTCACAACACTGGCAGGCCGCTCCACGACCTCGCCCGCTGCCACTTGGCAGGCGACAGCTTCCGGTAATAGGGCGATGCGACTCATTTCCAGACGAGTTGCCGACTGCCACGGCGAAAGTCGAGCGCGGACGCTGCGAACAATGGCCCACTCGCAACTTGTCAGCGCGGTGCGTGTGGACGACAGTGCCGACATGCTAACGCTGACTGATAATGCGGTGAAACATTTGCGCGCTCTCATCGAGGAAAAGGGGGAGCCCGGAAAGGCGCTGCGTATTTTCATCGAAAAAGGCGGCTGCGCGGGCATGAGCTACGGAATGTCGCTCGACGATCCGCAGGCTGTGGATTTCACGGCGGAGCGCGACGGGGTGAAGGTGATCGTGGACCCGAACAGTCTGGAATATCTCACCGGATCGACCGTGGATTATTGCGATGATTTGGCGGGCACGGGCTTTCGCATTCAGAATCCAAAGGCGGCGAGATCGTGCGGATGCGGCACGTCATTCGAGCCTGCGCCGGAGTCATAAAAAAACGCGCGCTGAAAGTTTCGGCGCGCAATGCACGTATCAACCGGCAAATGCGACCGATGGATCTTTTCCACTATGACGAAGACAAACACACGAAGCACCGTGGCGCTGTGTTTTTCTGGTGGGCGGTCGCGCTGCTGCTCCTCACGGGTGCGTGCTTCGCGAGCTGGCTCGGCAGCTTCTATGTGCATGACCACCCGGAGCAGCCGCGCTGTTACCGCATTTTGAAAAAGCTGAAGCGGCTGGATCCGCCGAAAAGTTTTCCAACGACGCAGGCTCCGCGTGGCGATTTCCTCACTGCGACGAAACTGCTGGATCGCTACGGCAAACTCGGCCCGGCGCAACTGGCGAAGGAGAATGCGGAATTGCTCCGGGCCTATTTGATGAACTACCGCGAGACGAAGCGGCGCGTGACCTACGTGGTGGGAAAATACGACGTGGTGCAGACGTTTCCGCTGGGCGCGACGGATCTTTTTCCGAGCGGAGTTGCCGTGGTGGCGCAGTCGCTGGATTTGCCGCAGGTGTTGCTGGAGAGTGTGTTCACCGCGCCGTCGGCGATGGTGCCCGCGATTCGCTCGGCGTTGCCGACCGGGAGCGACATTCTGCTGCAACGCTCGCACGATTTGTTTGCGCTGATCCACGTCGCGCGGCTCGATGATGGACGGATGCAATTCACCACGGTGCCGATTGACTACGGTGCGTGGCAGGTAAAGCGCGGGAGCGGCGGCTTTCAGCTCAGTTCGCCGGAGGATTTGGAAAAGGAGGATCCAAAGAGCATTCTCAATATTGCCGCCGGGTTGCCCATCGTGCGCGGCGAACGTTTGCAGCAGGGGATCACCGCCTACGTGGCGTTCCGAAGAAAAGCACTCGCCAATGCGAAGGACGACGAGGTCGCGCTCGCGGGGCCGGAACTGGTGCGCTTTGACCCGACGCTCAGCGAGACAGCCGGTGCCGCGACGCCGCGTGTGGTTCGCCCAACTGCGCAAATCCCGACGGCCAACACGCCTTCAACACCAACGCCGGTGCGCGTCGTGCCGACTCCCGCTCCCGCAGTCCCGCTGCCGCCGCGCCCCATTGTGCGCGGGACGCCGAGGCCCGTGACGCCGCCGCCGCCTCCCGCATTGATCACCTCTCCGACACCCGCGCCCGCCGTCGTCGCCGCACCGATTCCGACGCCCGTCCCGACTTCTCCGCTGAAACCTTTCCGCCGAATCGTGAGCACGAGCGAGGCGAGCCGGATGGTGGAGAACTTTAGTGCCGGAGAAAGTGTATTGCTCAGCGGTGATTTCGTGGTGACAGGCGTGCTCGGCCAGCGCGTCGCGCTGCGAACGACCGAATCCCTGCGCGATGCCAGTGCCGACCCGACCCAGCCCGGCACGAGCGCTGCGCTCATCGTGGTGGATTTTCCGGCGGGAACCCCGCCTCCGGCGAAGGATGCAATCATTTCGCGCGACGCCGCGCGCCCGTTTGCCGTGCGCGATGTGATCCGCGGACGGAACGGACAAATCACCATCGTCGCCGCTGAAACGAAGTAGCCGTTGCTACGGGCTTTCGGCCTCGGACTCCTCGTCCTCCACTTCCTCCTCGATCGATTCTTTCATGCTGCGTGAGAGGAACGGACGCAGGAATCCGTAGAGCAGGTAAGCGATGAAAATCGCCGCCAGCATCCATTGATAATACATCACCGTGAGGGCGACGACGAAGACGATGATTAGAAACTTCGGTAGGCTGCGCGTGGTTCGCCAGTTAATGTTTTTGAAGCTGGGGTATTTGAACGAGCTGAACATCATCCAGGAAAGAAACACGAAGAGCGGCGGGAGCACCCATTTCAAGACAACATGCTCGATACGGTCGTTCGTCAGCCACATCACATAGAGCGTGATGCTGGCGATGAGGCCGGCGGCGGCGGGAATGGGCATTCCTTTGAAATCCTTGCCCGCACCGGCGACGCCGGACGCGGCGATGCAGTTGAACCGCGCGAGTCGCAGCGCACCGCAGATGAGGTAGAGACTGGCGACGAGCCAGCCGAGTTTTTCGTATTCACTCAGCAACACTCGCGAGACGAGCAGCGCGGGCGCGACGCCGAAGCTGACAATGTCTGCGAGCGAATCGAACTCTCGGCCGAAGGGTGAATCCGTTCCGCCGAGGCGCGCGAGGCGTCCATCGAGCGCATCGAAAATGCACGCGGCAAGGATGCACCAGATCGCGGTTTTGAAATACGGCTCGCCCACATCGAACGCGGCGGCTCCCATGAGTCCGGCGGTGTTCATTTTCAACGCGCCCTGGACGATTTTCAGCGATGCGAGGAATCCGCAGAAAAGATTCCCGGCGGTCATCAAATTTGGGAGGAGATAGATTTTCGGCGAACCGTCGTCGTGTTTGTTCATGGTGGGTCCTGCTTAAAGTAAAACCTGCGACGGTGTGAGAATGTAGCCCGCATCCGCCGCCAGTCGTGCAAACACCGTGCTGCCGCCCTCAACCTTATCGCCGATTTTTACAAGCACCTCGGCGTCGAGCGGGAGAAAAATGTCCGTGCGCGATCCGAAGCGGATCATACCGAAGCGATGTCCCTTTTCCACCGCCTCGCCCGTCCTGCTCCACGGCACGATGCGGCGCGCGATGGCTCCGGTGATTTGGCGAACGACGAGCGTGCCTCGCGAGCCGGTGAACGCCCACGTCAGCGCTTCGTTCTTTTGGTGGCAATAGGGATCGCGCGCATCGAGATACGTGCCGGGATGATGCTGCTGGAAAGTGATCCGCCCCGCGATGGGTGCGCGGTTCACGTGGACGTCGAATACATTCAGAAAAATGCTCACGCGCCGGCACTCGCGGTGGAGCACTTCTTTCTCCTCCACGATCTCGATGGCGTCCACCACACCGTCGGCGGCGGCCACCACGATTTCATCGCCCGGCGGAATGGGACGATCCGGGTCGCGGAAGAAATTTGCGCAGAAAACAAACACGAGCGCCGCAGGCAGCGCGATCCATAGCCAGCCGCACCAATCCGTGGCCAGCCAGCCGAAGAACACCGTCGCGAGAAACGAGGGCACCAGGAAATGCCGGCCTTCGTAGAGAGTCTGAAATCGCATGGCCGCGCATCCTTTCCACCCAGCGCGGGGCGTCAAGCACGCGCGAGTGACGAGTGACGGGAGGCGAGTGGCGTGCCTGCCCGACGGGTGGGAGCCGGCGTAAATGCGTAACTTGAGAAATGTGAATGGTTCATTCCGCATCCACACACCGGGCAGACACGTCACCCGCCACTCGCCACCCGCCTCGCTATAACAGCCCCACTCCCGCCATTGCCTACACCCTCACACACCGCTACGTTCCCGCGCATGACACCAGCCATCACCATGGGCGAACTCACCGCGCAATTTCCCGGCGCGCAGCGGGCGCTCTTCCGTGCCTACCACATCGGCGGATGCGCGAGCTGCGGCTTCCAGCCGGGCGAGACGCTCGCCGAAGTCTGCGCGCGCAACGGCAACCTCCCCGTCGAGGAAGTCATCGCCAGCCTCCGCACCGCACAGGAGGCCGACACCCACATCCAGGTCGCGCCCGCCGAGGCCGCCGCGTTGGTGAAAGCGGGCACCGCCCGGCTTGTGGACATCCGTTCGCGCGAGGAATGGGACGCCGCCCACATCGAAGGCAGCACCTTTTTCACCCAGGAACTCATGCACGAACTCGGCGGCTGGCCGCGCGAGCAACTCATCATCTTCGTCTGCCACCACGGCACCCGCAGCCTCGACGCCGCCGCCTACTTCGCCGGCCACGGGCTGGAAAATGTGCGCACCCTGCGCGGCGGCATTGATGCATGGAGTTGCGACGTGGATGCCAGCGTCGCCCGCTACGAACTCGAATAACCCAACAACAACATGAGCGATTCAACACCAACGCCCCCCGCAAACCTTGGCGCGATGACCGACGCCGACGCCATCGGCACCGTCGGCAGCGCGGACTGCGGCGATATGCTGCGCATGTGGGTGAAATTCCGCGACGAGGGCGGCAAGAAAGTCATCGATCGCGCCACCTTCCAGACCTTCGGCTGCGAAACCGCCATCGCCGTCGCCAGCCTCGCCACCGAACTCATCCGCGGCAAGACCCCCGAGGAAGCCCTCGCCATGGACGGAGCCGCCCTCAGCGCCCCGCTCGGCCCGCTTCCCCCGATGAAAATCCACTGCGCCCAGCTCGTCGAAAGCGCCCTCCGCCAGGCCCTCGGCGCCCCGCCTGTCGTGAAAGCCGAAGCACCCACACCCGCCCAAGCCCCCACCCTCGTGGACAGCTTCGCCGCCCCCGCCGACGCGGGGAAAAAGGTGAAGGTCGTGTTGAAAACAAACTCAACGTAGATTTTTTGATAAGCAACCACGCTAGCCTGAGCTACCCCTAAAAAACTTGCGTATGATTCACAGATAAATTTACGGTGCTCTATCATGCACAATAAATTGACCCTTCAGTTGTGGAATGTTGCCTTGGCCGTCATTGGTGTAAGTGTTTTTTTTGTCTCGTGTAAGCGGGCCGATCAAGAACCAGTGATGAGGACAATCGAAGGGCAAATTTCATACGCACAAAAGGTGCAGAAACCTTAAGGTTATCACTAGTGGATATTTTGATTTTTGATGTGAAAAAAATCGAAGAGCACCTCGATAAAAAGCGAAATAATGCCAATCCTCTTATTGCTGAGTTGCGACCTCTTTTAATTGAAGCGAATGCTAATTATAAACGTGCTTTATCGCGCAATATTGCTTCGAACTTTAATACTTACAAGGTGATGACTTGGGGCGAAGAAAATAGGGTAGAAAGGCTTTCGCGAGCGTTAGGCTACCTGCTATCCTCCAAATATTATCTTGCCACGAGTGTCCGGCAGTAACTACCACAGTAGTAATTGGTTGCAATCTTGCGGTGTCAAAGGGTTGAGGTCATGTTTTGCAAGTAGTTCATGGAGAGGCATTTTCTCAAATG
>CAIYUV010000179.1 GCA_903929475.1 uncultured Spartobacteria bacterium | reverse complement strand
GTGTCCGATTCCATATTGCCAATAACCCTGAAAGGGTTACAGCCATCGTGGTCTCGCTGTGGGATGAAACCCTTTCAGGGTTTTGGCATCATTTCCAAAACGACCCGGGGTAGGCGCTCTGTTGTCGCGCCAACCCAGGGCTGATTGATGGAACGCCGTTTGCGTTCCTCTGCTGCTCCACAGAAATGCGACAGATTAAAACGATATGCTCTAATCCGATGGCTTGGGAGCCTCCCGGAAAGGAGACTTTGCTTCGAAGAGGCGAATCCTTGACTGCCAGAGATCTGCGAGAGCGTGCAGCTTTTGTTGGGATGCAATGCTCTGTGCCTGACGCGCTGTTTCGACGGCTTCGGGAAAGCGGCCTGCCTCTGCGTAGGCGGCTGCCAGAGTTCCCAGTATCACCGGTTCCTTGCTTTCGGTGAGTTGGACGGCCCGCCGCGCCAGCTCCACGGCTTGGGTTCCATTGCGCACGGATGCGTTGGGATTGGTGGCCAGCATCCAGGCTGTGGCGTTCAAAAGCGTGGCATCATCCGGCTTGGCGCGGATCGCTTCACGTCGCGCGGCCAGTGCCTTGCGCAGCTTCTCGCGCTCGGCCTCGACGAGGGCAAGATTACGCCGTGCGCTTTGATAGTCGGGCTTGGTATCCAGCGCCCTGCGAAGCCAGTGGGTCGCTTCATCCAGCCGGCCTGCGCGGAAGAAAATGGCACTCAGGTTATTCATGGCCTCGATGGAGTCGGATTTCACTTCGAGCGCTTTGAGATAATGCGAGATCGCCTCCTCCGTTTGCCCCGAGGCGTTAAGAGGCAGCGCCAGATCGTAGTGAGCCTTCGGGTGGTCCGGCTTGAGTTCCAGGGCCTTTCTGAATTCGGCGATGGCATCTCCGACTTGTCCGCCCTTTGTCAGCGCCATTCCGAGATTGTAGTGGGATTCCGCATTGTTGGGGGCTGTCTCCAGCGCCTTCCGAAATTGCCCGGTTGCTTCATAAACCTGCCCGTCGGCAAGCAGGAGGACTCCAAGGTTATTGCGATAATCTGCAACCTCGGGTTTGAGTTCCACCGCCTTTTTGAAGTGAAGTAACGCCTCCTCGTTCCCCCCGGCTGCAACCAATAGATTTCCAAGACTGTGGTGCGTTTGAACATTGATGGGATCGATCTCCAGCATTTTCTGGTAGCATGTGATTACAATTTGCGAGGCATTGTTGACTGGCGGCGGGGCAGTCCGTGTTCTGTCCCGTGTTGCCAGCCACGGTTGTTTTTCCAAAAATGGCGAGAGGGCGGCGGCGGCCAGTGAATGGGCAAATTCATTGGGGTGTGCGTCGAAGGAATTCACCATTAATTCCTTTGGTGTGTGACTTTCAAACACGCTCAGCAAATCGAGATGCTGCACTTTGATACTACGCCAGAAATCATCCAGATTTCGATGCACGTCACGGAACTCGTAGTTTCCGCCCAGCAGGTGCAGGTATGGAAATGTGACGGCAAAAAATTCGCCGCCACGGCCATGCACAATGTCACGCATTGCCGTCAGGCGCATTTTCTGAACCTCCCACGCAGGGCCTAAATAGTCGCCGTGCTGATAGGCATAGTAGTCCGATAATTCGGGGACGCTGCGCATCTGAAGCCGGTAATACAGCGTATTGAACAGGTAGCTGTTTCGGACGAGGAAACCGGGAGGGTTTTGCTTGTAGCGCGCCGTTCGATTTTCGTAGGGTTCGATGCTTTTCTGGGTGGCATCGCCGATGTCATTCAGGCAGTAAATGAGCACGACTGCATCGAACTCGTAATCCTCGCTTCCAAGCCTGCGCAGAAGTTCCAATTCCATTCCTGTGTCCTTGCCGGGCTCGGCGAGCACCTGAATTTCCCAGTCGGAGTGCAGTGATCGGAGGCGGTTGGCAAATCGATCCGCGACATCCCGAATCCCGTGGCCGGCGGTGAAGGAATCGCCAATCAGTGTGATACGTCTTTTTCCCTCGGTCCGCTTGGGGGAATACTCGCAGTCATCACGAAATCCCATCTTGTTGACATGATAATGCCTCTCAAGCCATCGCTGGCTGATTTTCGTGAGGGCGAAGGAGTCCGTGGTATCGCGAAAGAAACGGAAATAGGTCTCGCCCAGCAGCGCTGTGAGCGATGCGAGAAAAAAAAGCACGAGCACGTTTCCGAGGAGCAATTTCCAGCGGCGCGAACTTTTGCTTTTGTGGAGTGCAAAACGCACGAAGAAGAGATACAGGCAGATCGCAGAACCTGCGGTCAGGGCGATGAAACCGGCGTAGATGAGATTCTCTTCCATGCGCGTTTAAACAGAAAATAGCGATTGAGTTCCGGTGGGTCGGAGTCTTTGGATTTAATCTGACGCCTTGGGCGTTTTGCGGAAAGCAGTCTTTGCTTCGAAGAGACGAATCCTTGACTGCAACAAATCTGCGAGAGCCGGCAGTTTTTGTTCGGATGCGATGCGTTGTGCCTGGCGCGCTGTTTCCACTGCTTCGGCAAACCGGCCTGTCTCGGCGTAGGCGGCTGCCAGTGTCCCGATCATTACGGGTTCCTTGCCTTCGGTGAGCTGGACGGCCCGCCGCGCCAGTTCCACGGCCTCTGCCCCGTTGCGCACGGATGCGTTGGGATTGGTCGCCAGCATCCACGCCGTGGCATTCAAAAGCGATGCATCCTCGGGCTTGGTGCGGATTTCCTCGCGCCGCCCAGCCAGCGCCTTGAGCACCTTCTCTCGCTCGGCTTCGACGACAGGAAGATTACGCTGTGCGCTTTGATAGTCGGGCTTGGTTTCCAGCGCCTTGCGAAGCCAGTGGATCGCTTCATCCAGCCGCCCTTCGTGGAAGAAAATGGCACTCAGGTTATTCATGGCCTCGATGGAGTCGGATTTCACTTCGAGCGCTTTCTGGTAGTTCGCAACCGCCTCCTCAGTTTGCCCCGAGGCGTTAAGAGCCAGCGCCAGATCGTAGTGAGCCTTCGGGTGGTCCGGCTTGAGTTCCAGGGCCTTTCTGTATTCCGCAATCGCATCACGTATTTGCCCGTCCTTTGCCAGAGCCATGCCTAGGCTGTAGTGGGCTTCTGCATACCCGGGATCTATCTCCAGTGCCTTCCGGAGTTGCTCAATGGCATCGTGGATCTGCCCGCCGCCTAGAAGCAAAACGCCAAGGTTGTTGCGATACTCAGCAACGTGCGGCTTGAGCTCCACAGCCCTCTTGAAATGCACCAGCGCCTCCTCATTTCTCCCAGTTCCCAGCAAAAGATTAGCAAGACCATTCTGCGCCTCGGCAAGATCAGGCTTTATCTTCAAAGCTTCACCGTATTCGGCAATGGCGGTCTCCGTCTGTCCAATGCGGTAAAGTGTGACAGCCAGATTCACATGAGGCGTTTCACGAGCAGGCATGATCTCGATGGCTTTCCGGTAATGGGCGATGGCCTCCTCGAATTTTCCACGGCCTGTCAGGAACATTCCGAGATTATTATGAGCAACAAAACAGGCCGGGTTGTTTGCCAGCGTCGCACGGCTGTGGGCTTCCATGCCGTTGAAAGAATGGCTTTGCCTCCAGCTCAAGATGCCCAGAACAAGCAAAAGGATCACACAACCCATCTGACATGCTTGCTTGCGCCATCCGTCCATCCGCTGGAGCCACAAAGCCACGCCTGCTGAGAACATGGTGAATATTCCGATACTCGGCAAATATACGAAGTGATCCGCCACAAACGAATGATCGAAGTAGGCAGCGCGAAAAAAACCGAGGAGCGGAAATATGGAACCAAGAAAGAACAGTGATGCTGCCAGCGGGCCGCGCGACCACCGGCGGATCGCCCAAAGAGCGGATACGAGCAACGCAACTGCAATCGTGAATAAACACTGCCACCCGATCGCTTCATCGAGATTCCAGCGTGGATAAATGGGGGTGAGCTCTGTCGGCCAGAAGAGCTTCCATAAATAAAACCATGTAGTTCTACCGGGAAGCAGGCATCGCACTCCCAAGGTCAGTTCAAGCAGAGGCTTTTCTTCGACCCTGGCCGTGACGAGGCCGGACATGGCACCTACGATAAAAAACGGGATAAGGGGCAGCACGTCTCGCCGCCAGTCCAGCCGGCCACGCTGCCACCAAAAAACAACCAATAGTGCCGCAGGGAACGTCGCCGTTATTGTTTTACAAAGAAGGGATATTACGAACAAAACCCATGCCCCAACGTAAGCGCTCCGTTTTCTTGATTGGTCGAATCGCAGGTAAACAAGTGCTGCTCCGAGATAGAAAATGGTCGAGAGGATGTTTTTCAATTCTATAATCCATGCCACCGATTCCACCTGCACGGGATGCAGCGCAAACAGAGCCGCCGCAAGGAATGCTCCGGGGATTGCAAGGCGCTGGAGAACGCGCAATAGCATCAAGGAAGCTGCGACGTGCAACACGATATTCACCAGATGATATCCAAGCATCGTGTCGCCCCACAGTTTATGCTCGACCCAAAGGAAGCTGGTCAGAAGGGGGTGGTATTGTCGTTGGGTGGCACCGATTTCAAACCAGATGCGATAAAGCCCGTGCAAGGACTGTAATTCGGGTGCTGCGGCCACTTCCTCATCATCCCAAATAAAGCCGCCGTGCCATGCGGGTTGATAGATGAACACAACAGCAACCAGCAAGGCGACGGCAAAGAGCCATGCTCTGAGCGAGGCGCACTTGCCGTGGCTCGAGTCACTACATCCCGAATACAAATTTGCTCCAAACGACGGAGCAGGCTGATGATTTTCTGGATTCTCAGACACGCTCATTTGTATCGGTCAGTTGATTCGATGCAAACCGGATCAGCCATTCAAGAATGGCGCGGTGGTAGGCGCTGAATTGGCACTGATCAAATACACAAAGTTTGATGCTACTTCACACCGGCAGGTTTTACTACGGCGGGTGCTGGCGCGTGCTTCACGATGAAATCCACGATGGGCGTGGGGTCGGGGAGACTGTGGGGGCGGTGGCCGGCTTTGGGTTTGCGGATGAGGACGACTTCGCCGCCGAGTTCCTTGTAGCGTTTTTCGACGACGACACTGTTTCCTTCGATGGGCACGATCCAGTCGTGCATATCACCGCAGACGATAAAGATTGGGATTTTCGCCTTCGCGAGCGGGGCGAGGTTGTCAATCGGGTTGCCCTTGTAGGCGCGGGCTTGCTCCTCGTTTAGATTGTAAGCGCGCAGGCACTCAGCCCACTCACGGCCATACATTTTCACCATTCTGCCCTGGCTGCCTGCGCCACCGCCGGGCCAACTCCTAAAATCGCACACTGGCGCATCGAGATACATGGAGGCCACGCGCTCCGGGTGGCGGATGCCGTAGTTCAACGCATACAGCCCGCCGCGGCTGAATCCTTCCAGCACGACCTTCTGGTTCACGCTGTAGGTCTTCACGGCGTAGTCGTAAAATTTGTCCATCGCGTCGAGCGCGACCGGTGCGCCGTAGAGGCCGCCGATTCCCACGTAGGCGACGTGAAATCCCTTACCGAGCAGCGCGATGTCCGCCTGTGGATCAATGCCAAAAAACTCCGTGCGCCAGATCCAGGGTTTGCCCGGTGCGGGCGTCTTGGGCAGCACCATCAGGCCGTCGCGTCCGTCCACTTTGAAGTTCTGGATTTCGTAGCCGTTCCAGTCGGGTTTCTTCGGCTCCTCGGCTGCTGCGGTGTGTGAGAAAATGGCGAGCATGCCGAGGGTGATCGTCGCCAGCATAGTGCGGCGCGCGATGGTATTTGCTTTGGATGAGGTCATGATGATGGGTTGATTGAGTGGCCCGATAGCTGTGGCAGAGAAAGGGGGAGAGGTCATCGTTTTTCACACGAAAAGTTGTGGAGGATTCCGTGCGGAGCGATGCAGCGGAGGGCATGGAAACCGCAAAGTTCTCTAGTTCGCTTGTTCCGTGGCGCGATGTTTCTGATCATTCTTTGAGCGGTAGAAAAGAAGACTTCCCGGCTCTTCTGCTGAAAGTTTTTCCCGCTGTGCTCTGAGTGATTGCAGAAACTGCCGTGTTTCGATTTTGACCTCTTGCGCAAGTTCTCCGAACGATGCGCCGATTTCGCGCAGCCAGCGTCCGTGTGTGAGCCACAAAAAACTCATGCAGCCGATTCCGAGCACACGAATCGTCGCAGCGCGCCAGCCGCACGACCACTGGGCGTCTTTTGCCGCGAGGCGGTCGCGGTGAAATGTGATGTGGCCGCTTTCATCGCGGAGAATCAGTCCGCACATTTGCGCAATCGGAGCGTCGCCGCAGTTTCGCTGGATGAGGCGATAGTAACCGGTGCTCACGATTTCCACGACAAGCAGGATGAGCATTTCAGCTTGCGCACCAAACCAGCGCCGGATGCGATTGAACCAACGAAAGACGAATGTGGTTGTGATAAATGTGCCGCCGATTCTCCGCAGGCCGCAGCCAAGTAGTCGTGAGTGCTCCGCTTCCTCGCGGAACCACAAATCAATCACGTGCGCTGCGTCCGCGTGAACGCTCCGCGCTTTTTCCGCGTCGAAGCCGATGAGGCGACATTCACCACCACCGTCGCCGAGTTGGTATTCGGCAAGCGACTTCGCGAGTGCGACGCGTTTCCGTTCTGGAATGTTGAGCGGCGCTTCCCATTGCGGCTCGGGGCGGTTGTTACGGTTGACCTCGAAGTGACGAATCCAGTGTTTGTAGTTCATAGTTTTTAGGCGGCTGTGTGTTGTTTTATTTGCTCCAGCCGGGATACGACGGCGGCGACGGTTTCTTTCAGCGTGCTGGTGCCAGCGGTGACGCCGACGACTTCGGCATTTTCAAACCACTCTTCACGGAGTTCCTCGGGGCGCGTGATGTGGATGGCGCGGCGGCCTGCGACTTTTGCGGCGGCGACGAGTTGGAGCGTGTTGTTGCTGTTGCTGCCGCCCACGACGACGAGCGTGTCGCAATCTTCGAGCAGCTTTCGCAATGCGGCCTGTCGGTTTTTTGTGGGCTGGCAGACGGTGTCGCGGAAGAGCACTTCGCTCGCAGGAAAATGCATACGCAGCGCGGCGACGATTTCATTCACGCGCTCGATGGGCTGCGTGGTTTGCGAGACGACTCCGTAGCGGGGCGCAGCGGGGAGTTTGGAAAAATCGGCCTCGCTTTCGATGACGACGGCTTCTGCGAAATCGCCGATGAGGCCCTTCACCTCGACGTGACCAGGCTTGCCAATGACGACGGGATGGCAACCGAGCGCGATGAGCGTGCGGAGTTGATCGTGGGCGTGCCGGACGAGCGGGCACGTTCCGTCCGCGACGCCGAATCCCGCTTTCCGCCAATCGGCTCGCGCTTTGTCGCTCGCGCCGTGGGCGGTGATCATGACTTGCGGAGTCGGCGCATTGCCCGGTGTATCGAGTTGTCCCTCGCGCACGCCGAGCGCCGCGAGCCGTTCGCGGACGACGGGGTTGTGGACGAGTTCGCCCAAAATGGTGAGTGGCCCATCCGCCGCGAGTTGTTCCGCCTGCGCAATGGCGTCGCGAACGCCGAAGCAAAGGCCGTAATGTTCTGCTAGTTGTATTTTCATAGTGCTTTGTATGGCAAAGTTTGTGGGTAAAATGGTGCTAATGGCGTGTGATACGTCCTATGGGGCGTATAGGGCCTATTGAACGAATCTTGGTCGTCATTCCATCCTCCCTGCCTTCACGATGCTTTCGAGCACCGATAGGTATTCTGCGAATGCTGTGCGGCCTTTCTCCGTAAGCGCGTAGCTGGTCTGCGGACGGTCGTTGTAGATTTCCTTGGTGATCGCGACGTGGCCGGCTTCGTGGAGCGTGCGCAGGTGTGTGACGAGGTTGCCGTCGCTCATTTTCAACTCCGCCTTGAGGTCCTGAAATGGCCAGCTCGGACGCGTGGCGAGCAGGGTCATGATTCCCAGCCTGCCGCGCTCGTGGATGAGCTTGTCGAGCTTGTCGAAGTCGAACATGGAAAGTTTTTGGGTCAGCAAAAGGCGCTAAAGTTCGCGAATAATCCGGCGATTCG
The DNA here is from genome assembly GCA_903929475.1 of uncultured Spartobacteria bacterium. GTDB lineage: Bacteria > Verrucomicrobiota > Verrucomicrobiia > Chthoniobacterales > Chthoniobacteraceae > SXWH01. The sequence goes on along the minus strand of CAIYUV010000179.1, from coordinate 9,910 downwards.
TATTGAGCATTTTGGCGAGCTTTCGCGCTTTTAGCTGACGACCTCCGGAGTTGCCTTCGCCGCACCCCTTGTTTGTCGAGGCCAGGTCAAAGCGGCATAGATGAGGTGAAATCCGCCGAAGGTGACGGCCATGATGATGTCCGCCAGTCGCTCTCCGCCTCCAAAAACTTCGCGGACTCCGAGGAATACATTCGTTGTCGTAGCTAGGCCCGTTACAAGAAATGCCCAGCCAAGCCTATTGATGGAGCGGGGAGCAAAATGGCTCATCGCAAGCAGGCTGAGTCCGTAAAAAATGCTCCAGCAGTAGGGAAGAAACAACATCAGACCGGCAAGATAGAGCGTGTTGCGCAAAGCGAAGATGACTAGCGTGATAATTGCAGCAGTGAGATGAGGGGGAAAGAGGGCACACAGGGCCATTTTCATGCCGGGTGAAATGAACGCTTCTCCACGCCGATGCGCATCACGGCGGAGGAAAAACGCGTTACTGCATATGGTGATGAAAAGCACTGACATCCATGCGCCAAAATATGTGAGTGGCCGCTCGGCCTTGTGATCTGCTGTCCACGCCAGCCAGCCGCCGACGGTGCTGGCAGCTAATCCACCGACCAGTGCGGTGGGCGCGGAGATGGTGGCTTTCTCCATGAGGGAACGGATGACGCGGAGGTGTTCTTCGGCTTCGTTGCGGTTCATGGCCGTGGACTTTGCTTGGCAAAGCAATGCTTTGCAAGACAAAGTTTGTGCGGTTTGCTGTGCTTGAATGAAAAAGCTGTGGGCTCATTTGCACTCTGCAAAAACGTGGTTACGTTGCCGCACGGTTTTGGTTGGGTGCGGCCGGTGCCTTGTAGTGGGGGCGCCGGCCGCCTCTTTTTTGGCGGGTTATATGCCGAAGACTTCGCGCAAGTATTCGCGGCTTGTTGTGGCGATGATTTCGGGGCCTTCCTCAAACTTGAAGACTTCCACGGAGACCGTGCCATCGTAGCCAGTCGAGCGAAGTGCGGCGGCGATGGGGTGAAAATTCACTTCGCCAAATCCGGGGCCTTTGAGGTTTGCGTCGTTGGCGTGGAAATAGGCGAAGCGGCCCGCGCTTTCGTGGATGATTTGCGGGATAGTTTTTTCCTCGGAGGACATGGCTTTTACATCGAGGACGATGCTCATCGCGGGGCTGGCGAATTGTCCGGCAAAGCGAATGGCTTCCCCGGCGGTGTTGATGAAATTGGTTTCCGCAGGCGAGAGCGGTTCGATGCAGAGCACGACATTGCGTTCTGAAGCGCGCTTCACGGCGTCGCGAAAAACTTCCGTGGCCCACGTCCATGCCTGCTCGTGAGCGACGCCTTCCATCAGGCTGCGCTGCTTGGGCGAACCGACGATAATACGCGTGCCGCCGAGGTCTGCGCAGCAATCCACAAGCTCCACGAAATAGCGCGCGGTCTCACGGCGCACGGTGGCATCGGGATGCGTGAGATGTTTTCCCTCCGCTTGCACAAGCACCCAGTGCAAACCGCTGATGCTGATTCCCGCGCGGGCCGCTGCGTCGCGGATGCTCGTGCGTTCGGAGGCAGTGATGTCGGTGATGGATTTTGCGATGGTGAACGGGGCGATTTCCACCACGTCGTAGCCCGTCTTTTTTGCATGGGGGAAAATGTCATCGAGCGCCCAGCCTTGGTAGATTTCGTTGCAGATGCCGAATTTCATGGCGGAGCGACTGGGGCCAAATGCTCAGCGGATTCCGCGGGCGATGTATTCGCGCGAGATGCGCACGTATTTCTCCGCCCACACGCGGATGCCCGCCTGCTCTTCGAGTGAAAGGGTTTTCACGACTTTCGCCGGGGAGCCGAGGATGAGCGAGCCGGGTGAAAATTTTTTCCCGCCCGTGACGAGCGCGCCTGCGCCGATGATGGAGCGCGCGCCGATCTCCGCGCCATCGAGCACAATCGCGCCCATGCCCACGAGGACTTCATCCGCGATTTTGCACGCATGAAGGATCGCTTTGTGTCCGACGGTGACGAGTTCGCCTAATTCCACACCATAATCATCCGCGAGATGGACGACCGAGCCATCCTGAATGTTCGAGCGCGGGCCGATGACGATGCGATGGATGTCCGCACGCAGCACGGACTGAAACCACACGCTCGACTCCTCGCCGATGGTCACGTTGCCGAGCACTGTCGCATTGCCCGCAATGAAGGCGGTGGAGTGGATGTTCGGGGTTGCGCCGAGATGGCGGTTGAGGCGTTCGTCCAAAGTCATGGATGACGCTGTGCCATGTCGTTCTGCGAAATCAACCGCGAAGCTGCACGAGTTGAGAGCACGGCAAGCTCCAAGAATTTCTAAATCCCAGTTGACTTCATTTTTTTCCGCTGACAAACACGCCCTCGTTGTCGCTGGGCCCCCAGCAACACGCATCTCAGAAAAAAACCACCAAACAACAAAACCACTCAACACAATCATTCCATGAACAAAGCAGAGCTCGTATCCAACGTCCAAAAAGCACTCGGCAAGGACGCCAGCAAGGCGTGCGCGGAGAAAGCAGTCACGGCCACGATTGATTCCATCGCCGCCGCACTCAAAAAAGGCACGAATGTGCAATTGATCGGCTTCGGCACCTTCAAGGTCGTCAGCCGCAAAGCCCGCATGGGCGTGAATCCAAAGACCGGAGAGAAGATTAAAATCAAAGCAAGCAAAGCGGTGAAATTTGCCGCAGGCAAGGAACTCAAGAGCAAGCTGAGGTAAGCTTTTCCATCCCTATTTAAAGGAGCCCCGTTTTGCTGAATGCGAAACGGGGCTCTTTCATTTTGCGTTCCGAACCCGGACTAGAAGCAGGCAAAGAGGTGCTTTCGGCCCATATTCTGCTAAAAAGCAGCACACACTCAACAGCCCAACGATGCAGCGCCCATTCAAAAAAAGAATTGTCGCCGGCTTTTTTTCAGCCGTCGTGATTTTTGTCGTGCTCGTGGCAGTCATCTTATGGCAGGTAAGCCGCATGGCGGATGGGCGCGTGCTCGCGGTCATCGCGATACTCGGAAGCCTCGCGTATTTCGGCGTCATCGCCTCGATGTGGATGCTCTTCAAGCGCGACCAGCGTTTGCATCAAAAAACGGAGAGTGCACTGCGAGACGCGGAGGATTTGAACGGCCGCATGATCGAGAACAGCACCGATTGCATCGCGATGCTCGATGTGCGGGGCCGCCTCAAGATTGTGAACTCGGCGACGTGGAAGCTGATCGAGGAGGTGGGGCTCAAGCCGGTCGAGGATTTGCCGTGGGGGGAAATTTGGGCCGGGCAGGCACGCATATCGTGCGAGAATGCGTTCGGCCTTGCGCTGAATGGACGCGTGGGCCGGTATCAGGGCATCAATTACATGAGGAATGGCGAAGGGCGCTGGTTCGACGTGATGCTCACGCCGATTCCAGACGACATGGGCAGGACGGAGCGCATCCTGGTCGTCGCGCGCGATATTACCGGCGCACGTTCGGCGGAGGAAAAATTCCGCGTCCTATTCGAGCACTCTGCGAATGCGCACATCATTTTCGACGAAGACGCCATCCTCGACTGCAACCACGCGGCAGTAGAAATGATGTGCTGTTCGACCAAGCTGGAACTCCTTGCCATGAATCCCGACCAGCTCGCACCGGAGCGGCAGCCCGATGGTTCGCTTTCCGTCGAGAAGCGCAAAGAAATCTGGTTGCTTGCGCGCGGTGTGGGGCACTTCCGTTTTGAGTGGCAGGCGCGGCGCAACAACGGGCAGGAATTTCCAGTTGAGGTGGCGATCACGCCGGTTTTCCTGAACGGCCGCGAGGTGTTGCTGGCGGTCTGGCACGATCTCACCGAGCGCAAGCAGGCGGAAAGTGCATTGCGTGAGAGCGAGGAGCGATTCCAGGCATTCATGGATCACAGCCCCACGCTTTGCTTCATCAAGGACGATCAAGGGCGGATGCTCTTCATCAACAAAATCATGGCCGATGCGTTCGGCGTCACCATCGGCGAGATGATTGGCAAGAGCGATTTTGACTGGCTGCCAATCGAGGCAGCGCGCTCCGTCAGCGAATACGACCGGCGGGTCATCGAGACGAACCGCTCGGCGCAGCAGATCGAAGTCGTCACCACAGGGGATGGAAAGACGCACGAGTGGCTGATGGTGAAGTTTCCCATCACCAGCGCAGAAGGCAGAAAGCTGCTTGGCGGCATTGGCATTGACGTGCGCGAACAGCGCAGGGCGGAGCGCGTGCTCAAACAACGCGAGGCAACCTTCCGCGACTTGTTCGACGATGCACCTGCCGCCTACCATGAACTGGACACGGAGGGCCGAATCACCCGTGTGAATAAAACCGAACTCGCATTGCTCGGCTACAACTCCGCAGAGATGGTCGGTCGGCCCGTGTGGGATTTCGTCGTCGAGCGCACATCCCAGCAGGCGACTGCGCGAAAACTCGCAGGCAGCGGTGCTGGCGAGGATGCTTATCAGCGCACCTTCCGTCGCAAGGACGGCTCGCTCATCCCCGTGCTCGTGCGCGACCGTGTAATACGTGATGCGAACGGGGCAATCATCGGCTTGCGCACAACCATGCAGGATATTAGCGCGCTCAAGCAAACCGAGGCCGAGTTGCGCGCCGCTGAGGAAAAATACCGCACCATTTTCGAAAACGCGATCGAAGGTATTTTCCAGACAACACCGGACGGGCGATACCTCAACGTCAACCCCGCGCTCGCCAGCATCCACGGTTACGATTCGCCGGACGATTTGATGACGGGCGTGAACGACATCGGGAACCAGATTTATGTGGACCCGAACCGCCGCGACGATTTCCGCGCGCTGATGGAGAAAAAAGGCGAGGTCTTCAAGTTCGAGTCGCAGGCATACCGAAAGGACGGCACGATCATGTGGATATCCGAGCACGCGCGATGCGTCCGCGACAAAGAGGGGAAACTCCTATACTACGAAGGTGCCGTGGAGGACGTGACCGCGCGCAAGGAAGTCGAGCGCGCAATGGCAGAGGCACGTGATACTGCGCTTGAATCCGCGAGATTGAAGAGCGAGTTTCTCGCGAACATGAGTCACGAAATTCGCACGCCGATGAACGGCATCATCGGCATGGCGGGTTTGATGCTTGATACCGATCTCACATCGCGCCAGCGCGATTTCACGCAGACGATTGGGGACAGCGCCGAGGCGCTGTTGAAAATTATCAATGACATTCTCGATTTCTCGAAGATCGAGGCTGGGATGCTCACCTTCGAAGAGATTGATTTCAATTTGCGCGAAGTGGTCGAGAGCGTCATGGATCTCGTCGCGAGCCGCGCTCTTACGAAGGGGATCGGGGTGGGGACGCTTGTCTGCCTGGATGTGCCGGTGAGCCTGCGTGGCGACCCTGGGCGCCTGCGGCAAGTGCTCACAAACCTCGTCGGAAACGCGGTCAAATTTACTTCGCAGGGAGAGGTGTTTGTCTGCGCAGAAATGGAGGAGGATGGCGAAGAGGACGTGCTCCTTCGCATCAGTGTGAGCGACACCGGCATCGGCATCACGTCTGATCAGCGGGCGAAACTTTTCCAGGCATTCGTTCAGGCCGATGGTTCGACGACACGCAAATATGGCGGCACCGGCCTCGGCCTCGCGATCAGCCGCCGCCTCGTTTCGCAAATGGGCGGTGAGATTGGTGTTCACAGCGAGTATGGAAAAGGCTCCACGTTCTGGTTCACTGCGCGCCTTTCGAAGCAGCCTATGCAGGAGCCTGCGATTACAGGGCCCGTTGCCGCGATGGGACGCCGTGTGCTGATTGTGGACAACCGGCCCAGCACGCGCCGCACGCTCCATCATCATTTCAGCAATTGGGGCATGGACGATGTCCACGCTGCATCCATCGAGGAGGCCCAGCGGATTGCGGTGCAGGAATACACCGCGGGCCGGGCCTTCGATCTTGCATTATTCGATCTTCAACTTCCGGACGGAGACGGACTCACGCTGGCCCGCATTTTCAAAGCAAATCCAAAACTTTGCTCCACGCGCCTTATTCTCATCGCATCGCTCGACCGTGCTGAGGAGTCCGAGGAACTGCGTGAAGTCGGCGTCGAGGCCCAGCTTACCAAACCGCTGAAAGTGCTCCCGCTGCGCGAGGCGGTGGAACGTGCGTTCGCGGGCGGCGCTCCGCGCGAGTTGCGCCCTGGGCTTGTGCCGCTGACTGCGCGTGACGCTGCAATGTCGGAAACATCCATTGAGAACGCGCGCGCAGCAAGTTCGCTCCGTGTGCTCGTTGCCGAGGACAGCCCGGTGAATCAAAAGGTCGTCCTCTACCAGCTCCAGAAACTTGGTTATGATGCTACCATTGTTTCCGATGGGGAGGCGGTGCTGCGTGCCGTCGAAAAGGGAGATTACGATTTGATCCTCATGGATTGCCAGATGCCGCTGCTTGATGGTTACGAGGCTTCGCGCCGTATCCGTTCCACCCAGCATGGCCAGCGTCCATGGATTATCGCGATGACCGCACACAGTCTTGCGGGAGATCGCGAACGCTGCCTCGCAGCGGGCATGGATGACTACGTGAGCAAGCCTGTGCGCGTGGATGAACTCAACGCGGCGATTGAGCGATGCATCGGCCTGCGCAGCATCACAAAGAATGGAGACGATACGCCGTGGGACGTGGCGCTCGATGGCAGCATTCTCGACAGTTTTCGTGAGTTGGAAACCGACAGCGGTCAAAACATCGTCACAGGTCTCATCACGCTCTTTTTGGAAAATACGCCGTCCGTTTTTACGGAGGCAAAGGATGCGTTGGAGAACAAGGACGCCTCGCGTCTTTCCCGGACCGCCCATATGCTCAAAGGCAGTTGTTCAAACTTTGGTGCATACCGGCTTCAAAAAGTCTGTGCCCTGCTCGAACAAACTGCGAATGACGCCGATCTCGACAAGGCACGGGGAATACTGGCAGACGCCGAGCGCGAATTCGGCTACGTCCGCATCGCACTCGAGCACGAACTGCCCGCCAGCCTTTCAGCCCAAACATGAAAATCCTCATCGCCGAAGACGATCCCGTCTCCGCAAAAATTCTCCAATTCACCCTCGAAAACGCGGGTCACAAAGCGATCATCTGTGCCAACGGGCAGGCTGCTTGGGAGGAGTTTGATCGTGAGCCGACGCGTGTGATCGTGAGCGACTGGATGATGCCCGAGAAGGACGGGCTCGAACTTTGTGCCATGGTGCGCGGGCGTCCCCGGACGGACTACACTTACTTCATTTTGCTGACGGCGATTCACACCGGGCGTGAAAATTTACGCAAGGCGATGGATGCGGGCGTGGACGACTTTCTCACGAAGCCGCTCGATCGCGAGGCCGTCATGATGCGTTTGCGCGTCGCCGAGCGCATCGTGGAGTTCACCACGCAAATTCGCGAACTGAAGGAGCTCATTCCCATCTGCATGTATTGCAAAAAAGTGCGTGACGATCGGAACTACTGGCAGGCTGTCGAAGGCTATATCGCCGAGCATACAGGCAGCAGTTTCAGCCACGGCATCTGTCCCGATTGCTTCGCCAAGCACGTGCGAAAGCTGCCATCGGAGAATGACTGATGCGCCCTCGGAGTGTTTTGATTTGAAAGCTTGAATACCTGCGCGAGTGCCACGGGATGCGAAAATCCCTTGAATCGTGCGCTCGCTCTGCCATACACCGCGCTCCTTTTTCGCCGCGCGGAGGCTGTGCCATCCGTGGCGGCGTGTTTTTTCAACACCAACTACACACACAAATACAATGGCAAAAGCAGCAGCAAAGTCCGCCAAATCGGGCGGCAAATCCGCGAAATACGTTTACACATGGGGCGCTGCGAAAGCGGACGGCGACGGCAGCATGAAGGCGCTCCTCGGCGGAAAAGGCGCGAACCTCGCGGAGATGACGCGCATCGGCCTGCCGGTGCCTCCCGGATTCACGATCACCACGGAAGTCTGCACCTACTACTACGCAAACAAGCGCACATATCCGGCGACGCTTCAGGCGGAGATGGAAAAGGGCGTGGCCAACATGGAGAAGATCATGGGCTGCAAATTTGGCGCGACCACCGGGATGCCGCTGCTCGTCGCAGTGCGCTCGGGCGCCCGCGATTCCATGCCGGGCATGATGGACACGATTTTGAACCTCGGCCTGAATGACCAGACGGTCCTCGCGCTCGTGGCGGCGACGAAGAATGAGCGGTTCGCGTGGGACTGCTACCGCCGGTTCATCCAGATGTATGGCGACGTGGTGATGGGCGTGCAGAAGCGCGCGGGCGAAGATCACGATCCGTTCGAGAGCGTGATCGAGCACCTCAAGGAAGAGCATCACGAGGAGCAGGTGGACGACGCGCACCTCACGGTGGACGACTACAAGGAGCTCGTCGTGCGTTTCAAAAAGCTCGTGAAGGAGCGCACCGGGAAGGCATTCCCGAATGACGCGTGGGAGCAACTCCGCGGCGCTGCGGGCGCGGTGTTTGGCTCGTGGATGAATGATCGCGCGATCGTGTATCGCCGCAAATACAACATCCCGACGGAATGGGGAACGGCCGTGAACGTGCAGGCGATGGTGTATGGCAACACGGGTGAAACGTCCGGCTCCGGCGTCGCGTTCACGCGCAACCCGGCGAACGGCGTGAATGAGTTCTACGGCGAATTTTTGATCAACGCGCAGGGCGAAGACGTCGTCGCCGGCGTGCGCACGCCCGAGCCCGTCATCGAGCTGAAGAAGCAGATGCCGAAGAGCTACGCGGAGCTGATGAAGGTGCGCTCGATCCTCGAGAAGCATTTCAAGGACGTGCAGGACATCGAGTTCACCGTGCAGGAAGGCAAGCTGTTCATGCTCCAGACGCGCAACGGCAAGCGCACCGCAGCGGCGGCGCTGAAGTTCTCGATGGACATGGTGAAAGAGGGACTCATCGACTGGGAGACCGCGATCCTGCGCAACCCCGCCGACCAGCTCGAGCAGCTCCTCGCGCCTGACTTTGATCTCGCCGAGATCAAGAAGGCGAAGGCCCTAGCGAGCGGCCTGCCCGCAGGCCCCGGCGCTGCTTCCGGCAAGATCTACCTCAACGCGGATCGCGCCGCCGCTGCTGCGGAAAAAGGCGAGACCGTGCTGCTCGTCCGCAATGAAACCTCGCCCGAAGATCTGCGCGGCATGATCGCCGCCGCTGGTATCCTCACGGCGAAGGGCGGCGTGTCCTCGCACGCGGCACTCGTCGCGCGACAGATGGGCAAGGTCTGCATCTGCGGCGCTTCCGGCGTGCAGATTGATTACGACAAGAAGACCGTGACCATCTCCGGCCAGGTCTTCAAGGAAGGCGACTTCCTCTCGATTGACGGCACCGCGGGCACGATCTACGGCGGCCAGGTGAAGACCGGTCCGAGCAACATCGTCACCGGCACCGTCGGCGGCGACAAGGCCGCGCAGAAGACGGAAAAATTCAAGGCGTTCAACCAGCTCATGACGTGGTGCAGCAAGGCCACGCGCCTCGCCGTCCGCACGAACGCCGACAACCCCGAGCAGACACGGCAGGCGATCGCCTTCGGCGCGACGGGCATCGGGCTCACGCGCACCGAGCACATGTTCTTCGAGGGCGACCGCATTGACGCCGTCCGCGAAATGATCCTCGCCGACACCGAAGACGGCCGTCGCAAGGCGCTGAAGAAAATCCTGCCCTACCAGAAGGCGGACTTCATCGGCATTTTCAAAGCCCTCAAAGGCTTCCCGGCGACCATCCGCCTGCTCGATCCGCCGCTCCACGAATTCGTCCCGCACGAGGAAAAGGCGCAGGCCGAACTCGCGAAGAAACTCGGCGTCACGCTCGAGAAAGTGCAGGCCCGCGTCGCTGCGCTGCATGAGTTCAACCCGATGCTCGGCCACCGCGGCTGCCGCCTCGGCATCGCGTATCCCGAGATCACCGAGACGCAGGCGCGCGCG
>CAIYUV010000178.1 GCA_903929475.1 uncultured Spartobacteria bacterium | reverse complement strand
TTCCCCGCCGCATCGTAATCGCAGCCCCACGGATTGCTCGTGCCGTCGGCATAGACTTCGTGTTCAAAAGCGGTTGGCCCTTTGTCGTCCGTAATCCTCACCCGATAAAGCCCCGCATTTAGCGTGTTCCCTTTCTCCCTCGGCTCCGTGGGGCGATGCACTTTCGAGTTGGTGAAAACCCCGTGCGTGAAATACAACCCGCCATCCGGCCCCCACATGAAACTGTTCAGCAGCTCATGCCTGTCCTCCAGCCCGAAGCCCGTCAGCACCGCCTTGTATTCATCCGCCTTGTCGTCGCCGTCCTTGTCGCGGAAGAAAAACAGATTCGGCGCCTGCCCGATGAACACCCCGCCGTGCCCGCACAGAATCCCCGTCGCAAGATTCAGCCCCTCCACGAAAACCGTCCGCTTGTCCGCCACGCCGTCATTATCCGTATCCTCCAAAATCACCACCCGGTCGCGCGGAGAATCCGCACCCACGGCGACGACCGGATGCCACTCCTCATCCGTCGCCGGCTTGCTGTAATCATTCGGATGCTTGCTCCCCATCGGATACTCGTAAGCCTCCACCACCCACAGCCGCCCGCGATGATCCCAAGCCATCGCCACCGGATTCACCACCATCGGCTCGCTCGCAAAAATCCGCACCTCGTAGCCCTCCGGCACCGTCATCTTTTTAATCGCCTCCTCCACCGAAGGGCAGGGAGTAGTCGCCGGGGCGTGATTTCCCGTCAGTTCCTTCGCGTGGGAAAAAGCGGCGCTCGCAGCGAGTGCCATGCAGCAAAGTAGAGGCGACAACTTCATCCCGCGCAAATCGCACTTCACCGCCGCACCGTCAACGCGCAAACACAACTCCAGAGGGCGGCGAAAGAGGAACGATGATCAGCGAAACGTGATCCTTGACCGCGCGCACCGATCCCCATCCCCGCCCGCCTCTCGCTCATGACAGCGCCATTCTTACCCGGAGCACGTCGCTGAACTGGTCGAACTGGGCAGAGTCTCCCCAATATTGGGCAAAGGCTCCCCTATATTGGGCAGAGGCGCACCAGTATTGGTCAGAGGCTCACCAGTATTGGTCAGAGGCTCACCAGCATTGGTCAGAGGCTCACCAGCATTGGTCAGAGGCGCACCAGTATTGGTCAGAGGCTCACCAGTATTGGTCAGAGGCTCACCAGTATTGGTCAGAGGCTCACCAGTATTGGTCAGAGGCTCACCAGCATTGGTCAGAGGCGCACCAGCATTGGTCAGAGGCTCACCAGCATTGGTCAGAGGCTCACCAGCATTGGTCAGAGGCTCACCAGTATTGGTCAGAGCCTCCGCAACATTGCATAGAGTCTCCGCAACATTGCACAGAGTCTCCGCAATACTGCATAGAGCCTCTGCAATACTGCATAGAGCCTCCGCAATACTGCACAAAGTCTCCCCTTTCTAGGGTTGAGGCATTCCTTTCCAGGGTTGCGAGGCAGGAGCTACTCTGGGTGGCAGCCCGATCCATCCATCTACCCTGAATGGGTTGTATCCGAACGAACGGGGGGAGGATTCTACTCTTTCAGAGTGGATGGATGTTTGGGGACGTAAACCCAGCGTAGCCGCTGGGCGGCAACACTGGGCTGAATGATTCAATCCCGTTGGGATTGCCCACGGCTGCGGGTTTTTGGGGACGGGCGGGGAGATTGACGGCGGTTGATGTGCCTGGCGTTGGTGGGGCGTTACTTTGTGTCGGGTTCCCAGATGTGGTTTTTCTGCGCTTCGCGGAAGCCCTGGTTGGTGGGCTTGAGTTTCCAGATTTCCACTTTTTTCAAGACGGTGGGTGCGCCGATGCAGAAGGCGCTGAAACCTGGTTTGCCACGGTAGTCGGCACATTCGGAGAGGAGGGCCTGGCGGTCGTTGACGAAGACTTCGACGAGGAATTTATCCACGAAGATGCGCAGGTCTATGTCTTCGCCTTTTGGGAGGGCGGCGATGCTGAAGGGGGCTTCGGCGGTGCCGACGCGGAGGGTGCCGTTTTCGGGGCGGAAGGTGATGGGGAGGCCGCCGCCTTTGCCGTCGGAAAATAGGGTGAAGCCGAAGAGTTTCCGGTCGGCCTGGTCGCGGGGGATGTTGACGTGGATTTCGAGGGAGTCGCCGTCGAGGTTGGTGATGAGGGTGCCGATGGGGGTGTTGGCTGGGAGGTCGCCCTTGGGTTTGACGGTGAAGTTGTCGAAGGAGACGGGTTCGTAGCGGAGGGTTTCGAGTTCGCGGAGGGGTTTGATGCGGAGGGTGGAGTCGTCTGCGAGGCTGAGTTCGCGGGGAAGGGACTGAATGGTGCGTTTGTCCATGGAGCCGTCGTTTTTGCCGAGGGTGGCGAGCCATGCCCACATGACGCGGCGGCCATCGGGCGTGAGCAGGCTCTCGGGCGCAAAGTAGTCCACGCGCCATTGCTTGGTGCCGAAGAGGCTTTGGTTTTCGCGGCGCGAGTTCATGCGTCCGTGAATCTGCGGGACGAACTGCTCGGCCTTGGCGTCCCAGTCGCCGATGTAGTAGCGGCAGCCGACGGGATGGCTGATGCAAAGGAGCATCCATTTTTTGCCGATGGGGAAGAAGTTCGGGCAGGAGACGTCTTCACCGTAGGCGACGTCGGGCATGTTGTGCTGGAGGAATTCGCCGACGTAGGTCCACGTTTTCAAGTCGGTGGATTTCATCAACGGTGGTTTTTCGCCGCCGGAGATGGCGTAGTAGGTGTCGCCGATGAGGAAGCAATCGGGATCCCAGAAGTTCAATTTGGCCCTGGAGCCGTCGGCATTGAGAACCTCGAGCGGGTAGGGTTTTTCCCAATCGGTGAGCTTGCGGTCGGTGCCGATGGCGATTTGGTTTTTGCCCGAACTCTGACCGTGATAGATGGCTGCGGGCTTGCCTTCCTTGGTGATGAAGCCGGTGCCGCTAAACATGCCGTGACCGGTGAAGGAGGGCTGCAATTTCGTGGGCTGCCACGTCCAGTGCAGCATGTCGGTGCTGGTGACGTGGACGAAGGAGAAGGATTCCCCGCGTTTCCAAGGATGGGCGAGGATGTAGTGGAGGTGGTAGGTGCCATCGAGACAGAAGGCGGCGTTTGGATCGCCGGGCAAACTGGGACCGCCGGGGTGCATGAGGTGGAAATTGAGCGCGAGGTCGTCGGGCGCAGCGGCAGGCTCGGGGGCTTTATCCTCGGCGCGGAGAGCGGCGAAGGGAGGGAGCAGAAGTGCGGCGAGGAGTGCAAGGGCGGCGCGGGTGGTGTTGGAGGTATAGCGGGCGAGGATGTGCATGGTGAGCTTGCTACGGGGGTTTTGCGCCGGGTGCAAGTCTTCGGGGGCGGTTGCAATTTTCCCCGTGCGGGATACAAGGCACGCGCTTTTCCACATGAACATCCTCATCCTCGCCGCTGGCTACGCGACCCGGCTTTATCCGCTGACGCAAAACCGTGCGAAGCCGTTGCTGGATGTGGCGGGGAAGCCGATGATGGAGTGGGTGATTGATAATCTCGCGCCGATTCCGGGCATCAAAAAGGTGTTTGTGGTGACGAACAATAAGTTCGCCGCGCACTTTCAGGAATGGGCGGACGGCTACAACCGGACGAATGCGAAGCTGACGTTTGAAATCGTGAACGATGGATCGACGAGCGATGCGGACAAGCTGGGGGCGATTGGGGATTTGAATTTCGTCGTGCAGAAATACGGCATCGAAAACGAGGACTTGATGGTGGTGGCGGGGGATAATCTGTTTTCGCAGAGTCTTGAGGGTTTCGGCGCGCTCGCGCGCGAAAAGAATGCGCCGGTGCTGGGTGTGTATGATGTGGGCTCGCTCTCCGAGGCGAAGAAATACGGGGTGGTGGCGGTGGATGCGGGCGGGGTGATTACGCAGTTCGTCGAGAAGCCTGCTGAGCCACCGAGCACGCTCATCGGCATCGCGCTGTATTTTTACCCGAAGCACATCGTGCCGCTCATCCGGCAATATCTCGCCGAGGGGAACAATGCCGACCAGCCGGGGCGTCTCGTGCAGTGGCTCTACCCGCGCACGCCGGTGCATACGTGGAGCGTGCCGGGGACGTGGTTCGACGTGGGGAGCAAGGAGACGCTGGAGGAGGCGAATCGGATCTTCGCGAAGTTCGCGCGGTAGGCGTCAGTTCGCGAGGGTGCGGAGATAGTTGCGCAGGTCGGCGGCGATGGCGGGGTCGCGGAGGGCGAATTCGATGTTCGTTTTTACGAAGCCGAGTTTGTCGCCGATGTCGAAGCGGCGACCGCCGTAGCGCCAGCCGAAGACGGGTTCGCTTTGCACGAGGCGCGCGAGGGCATCGGTGAGCTGGAGTTCGCCGTTTTTGCCGGGCGTGGTGTTTTCCAGCGCGGAAAAGATGGCGGGGGAAAGGACGTAGCGGCTGGTGATGGCGAGGCGCGACGGGGCGTCGGCTGGCTTTGGTTTTTCCACGAGGCTGGTGGCGCGGATGAGGCCGGGCGCGATTTCGTCGCCGCCGATGATTCCGTAGCGGCTGACTTTTTCCTCGGGGACTTCCTCGACGGCGATGGCGCTGCCGCCGTGCTTCTCCCACACGTCGCAGAGTTGACGAGTGACGGGCGATGCACCGCTTGCAGGCTCGACGATGGTGTCGCCCATGAGCAGCGCGAACGGTTCGTCGCCGACGTGGTCGCGTGCGTGGAGGACGGCGTCGCCGAGGCCGCGCATTTCGTGCTGCCAGACGAAATGCACGCGCGCCAAGCGGCTGACAGACTGACAGGCGGCGAGGGCGTCGGCTTTGTTTTTCGCGGCGAGTTCGTCTTCGAGTTCACGATTCGGCGCGAAGTGTTCCTCGATGGCGCGCTTGCTCCGCCCGATGATGATGAGCACGTCGGTGATGCCGCTGGCGACGGCTTCCTCGACGACGTATTGAATCACCGGCTTGTCCACGACGGGCAGCATTTCCTTGGGCACGGCTTTGCTGATTGGCAGAAAGCGCGTGCCGTAGCCTGCGGCGGGGATGACTGCTTTGCGGACGGGTTTCATGGGCGGGGATTAGAGCGGGAGAATCTGCGGTTTGCACACGCTAACGCCGAGCGGGCGCATTTTCTCCACGAGCGACTCGAACATCGGTTCGTCTTCGTAAGTGCCTACGATGGCTCCGCCGCTGCCGGTGAATTTCGCGCTGCATCCGAGGCTGCGCGCGGTCTCGATCATCTCGACGTTTCCGCGTCCCATTTTATCGCCGTAGATTTTGCGGCGCAGATCGAAGTTAGCATCAAGCAGCGGAGCGATGCTGTGGCCTTTTCCGGCCAGCAAAAGATCGCGCACCTGCTGCGCGAGCGAAGCCCATTGCTGCATGGCGTCGTGGACTTCGCGGTCGCCAGCATTCCAGCGTTTGCGGATGTCGTTGTGCGGGACTTCGGTGCCTTCGCCGAGTTGAGTTTTGTAGGCGATGTAGAGCGGCGGGAGAAAAACGGGATCAATTTCCTCGTAGCGACCGTGTCCGATTTTTTCCATGTGCGCTTTGTCGAAGTCCATGAAGACGACGCCTTCATAGACTTGGATCACGCGGTCTTGCAGGCCGGCGGGGATGCCGAGTTCTTCGTTTTCCACGCTGAGGATGATGTTGGGCTGAACGGCGCGCGGGATTTCATTATCGGTCACGCCGTAGAATTTCATCAGCGCACGAAGGCATGCGGTGATGATCGCACTCGAACCGGCCATGCCGACGCGACCGGGGATGGTGCTGTGATATTTCAGCCGGAAGCAGCGGTCGTGGAGCTTCACGTCGCGCTCTTTGCAGGCGTGGAAAAAGCGGTTCACGGTGGCTTTGAGCAGGCGCAATCCGCCGTAGTAGCCGTGCAATGCCACGTCGGAGACGAGCTGCTCCACGCTGTCGAAAATCATGTGGTCGCGCTCGTTCGGGATGAGTTCGATTTGATCCGACTCGGTGAGTTCGATGCGCGCGGAGAAATTGCGGACGATGAAGGAGATCGTCTTTCCGAAGTAGCCGTCCGATGGATTGCCGATGAGGCCGGCTCGTGCGAAGGCTTCGGTGCGGATGGTGGTGACGGGCATCTTGGTCGGGAGCACAACAGTTCGCGCGCTGTTTCGCAAGGATGGCTACGCCTTCACCCGCTCGATGCGTGCGCCGAGTTGATTGAGTTTTTCGTCAATGGACTCGTAGCCGCGATCGATGTGGTAAACGCGGTTCACCTCGGTGACGCCCTCGGCGCGCAGACCGGCGAGCACGAGCGCTGCGCTGGCGCGGAGGTCGCTGGCCATGACGGGCGCGCCGCTGAGTTTTTCCACGCCTTTGATGATCGCTGTGTGACCGTCGAGCGAGATGTCGGCGCCCATGCGTTTGAGTTCACTGACGTGCATGTAGCGCTGCGGGAAGATGGTTTCGCTGATGACGCTGATGCCGTTTGTTTGAGCGAGGAGCGCGCACATTTGCGCCTGCATGTCGGTGGGGAAACCGGGATACGGCTCGGTGGTAAGTTGCAGCGGCTTGGGCGCGCCGTTGCCGCGCACGCGGATGCTGCCCGCGCTGGTCTCCACTTCGTAGCCCGCCAGGCGGACTGCATCAATGACACTGCCGAGATGCTCGTGCGTGACGCGACGCAAGGTGACTTCGCCGCCCATCATCGCGCCCGCGACGAGGAAGGTGCCCGCCTCGATGCGGTCGGGGATGACGGTGTGCTCGGCGCCGTGCAATTCCTTCACGCCCTCGATCACGATGCGGCGGCTGCCGGCGCCTTCGATTTTTGCACCCATCTTGTTGAGGAAATTGGCGAGGTCCACGACTTCGGGCTCGGCTGCCGCGCTTTCGATGATCGTGGTGCCCTCGGCGAGGACGGCGGCCATGATGACGTTGTCTGTGCCGAGAACGGTGGGGCCTTGTTTGCCTCGGAGGTTCACCGTTGTGCCGCGCAGTGTGCCTGCAAAAACTTTCACATTTCCGTGCTCGATGCGGCTGACAGCGCCAAGCGCCTCGAATCCTTTGAGGTGCAAATCAATCGGTCTGTCGCCGATGACGCAGCCGCCCGGAAGGGAGACAGTCGCTTCTTTTTCACGACCAAGCAGCGGGCCGAGCACGCAAACGCTGGCGCGCATTTTTCGAACGATGTCGTAGGGCGCGACGGTTTTGATTTTCTCCGCTTCCACGCGGACGACGCCGCTCGCTCGCTCGACTTGTGCGCCGAGGTGCGAGAGGATTTGCAGCATGTAATGGATGTCCGAAAGATCGGGGACATTGGAAATGGTGCAGGGCTCGCGCGTGAGCAGCGTGGCCGCGAGGATGGGCAGCGCGCTGTTCTTGCTGCCGGAGATGCGGACGCTGCCATTGAGGCTGTGGCCTCCGTGAACGAGAATTTTATCCATGAGTAGTGCAGAGAAAACGGTCGCGCTGGGTGTAATCTTTCACGATTTTCGTGTCGCGGTAATTTTTTCCGGAAAGCTCGGCGGCGAGTTTCGCGGGTTGATCCAGTGCGAGTTCGAGGGCGATGCATCCGCCGGGCCGCAGTTTCGTTGCGGCTTGTTCCAGCAGGCGTCGCACGAAGACGAGTCCATCGGGGCCACCGTCGAGTGCGTTGTGCGGGTCGCGGAGGACTTCGCGCTGGAGCGTGGGGATTTCTGCGCTCGGGATGTAGGGTAGGTTGGCGACGATGAGATCAAAGGGGCCATCCACGTCGGCGAGCAGATCGCCCTTGGTGAAAGTCACGCGTTCGGCAAGACCGACCTTCGTTGCGTTTTCTTTGGCGAGCGCGAGGGCGTCGTCGGAGATGTCCACGGCATCCAAGCGGGCTTCGGGAAATGCCGCTGCGAGTGCGAGCGCGATGCACCCACTGCCGGTGCCGACATCCACGATGCGTCCGCTTTTCCATGTGCAACCTTCGGCTTTCGCCTCGGCGAAAAGCAACTCGCAGAGTTCCTCTGTTTCCGGGCGCGGGATGAGTGCGCGCTTGTCGCAGCGCAGGGTGTGTTTGAGAAACTCCACCGTCCCGAGCAAGTGCTGGAGCGGTTCGCCGGCGGCGCGGCGTTTCACAAGTTCACGCAGTGGTGCGAGTTCGCCTTCGGAGAGCTTGCGGTCGAATTCGAGATACAACTCCATCCGTTTTTTCCCAAGCACGTGGGCGAGCAGATGCTCGATGTTCAGTCGCGCGCTCTCCACTTGGTTTTTTGCGAAGTAATCAGTCGTGGCGGTGATGACTTCGAGGACGGTCTTCATTCAATCAAAGTGCGCGCCTTTGTGCCGTAACGCTCACGAGCGGCAAGCGGGAACTACTGGCGGTATCCTTTTCTCCGATGCTCGCGGCTTGTAAAAACGCGACGCGGCTTGCATGGAGAAAGGCCGCGCCGTTTTGCGCGACGATGAAGGTCTGCGATATCACTCAATTTTGGTCGCCCGCAAGCGGCGGTGTGCGGCGCTATATCTCGGAGAAAGTGCGTCATCTTCGTGCGCTCGGCGGGAGTCACGTGCTCATCATCCCCGGAGAGCGCGATGCGGTGGA
>CAIYUV010000177.1 GCA_903929475.1 uncultured Spartobacteria bacterium | reverse complement strand
TGCGGCGGCTCGACGCCGCTTTTCCTTCGCCCGCAGAAGCAGGGTGGAATGCCCAAGCCCATCGAGCGCGGCACCGCACTCGACGCTCCTTTCCAGTCCGCCCGTGAGAGCCAAAAGCGGCGTCGAGCCGCCGCAGTCCAAAGCCTCGCGGCACTCACGCGGTGATTCGGGATGGCGCACCGGGGGCGTTGGAGGGAGGCGGTTGACGGGTGGAAAGGCGGAGGGAGCCGGAGCGCGGCGGAAATCGCCTGCGGCACGGCCAAAGGCAATCAGCCTGACGTCGGCAGACCGCTGGGCGGTGTCGGGGGTGTTGGCAACGGCCCCCATCGCAGCCGGGGCGACGTCTTTCTCTGTTGGAGAGGCTGTTTTCTCTGTTGGCAGGTCGTTATTCCGCCGTCCAGTAACGTTATTCCGCCGTCCAGTAACGCTATTCCGCCGTCCAATAACGTTATTCCGCCGTCCAATAACGTTATTCCACCATCCAATAACGTTATTCCGCCGTCCGATAACGTTATTCCGCCGTCCAATAACGTTATTCCACCATCCAATAACGTTACTCCGCCGTCCAATGACGTCACTCCGCCGTCCAATGACTTCATTCCGTCGTCCAATGACTTCATTCCGTCGTCCAATGACTTCATTCCGCCGTCCAATGACTTCATTCCACCGTCCGGTAACGCTCCTCTTTTCCTCAGAGAAGCCCCTCTGTAGCCCGAGGGGGCTGGCGGGGGCTGCGGCGCTTTACTGGGGCGGGCGGGTCTGATGGATGATGCCGACCGGCTTCATCGCGGCCTCCGTGCATGGCACACTGCGGGCGAGACGTCCGCCGCCCCACAGTCGGGACGCCTGTGCCATGTCGCGGTGCTACTGCTTTTCTTTGATCACGCCCATCTTCAGCAGCTTATTCAGCTTTGGCGCGATGACGACGCTGCAATACGGATTCTTGTCCTTGTTCAGGTTGAAGTAATTCTGGTGGTAGTCCTCTGCGGCGTAGAATTCTTTGAGGGGTGAAATCTCGGTGACGATGGGGTCTTTCCACTCCGACTTGGCGCGCACTTTCGCGGCTTCGGCGGCTTTTTTCTGATCGTCGTTCGCGTAAAATATCACCGAGCGGTAGGACTCGCCGACATCGCGGCCCTGACGGTTCAGCGTGGTCGGGTCGTGGGCGACGAAGAAGACATCGAGCAGTTTGTCGAGGGTGAGCACGGCGGGATCAAATTCGATCTGCACGACTTCCGCGTGGCCGGTGTTGGTGGTGCATACTTGCTCGTAGGTGGGATTTTTCACATGGCCGCCGGAGAAGCCGGACTTGATGGCTTTCACGCCTTCGAGGCGCTGGAAGACGGCTTCGACGCACCAATAGCAGCCGCCTCCGACGACGATCTTTTGGTTGGCGGTGGCGGCGGGTTTGGCGGTTTCGGTGTTCACTTTTTCGGCGGCGTTGGTGTTGAAGGATGCAGTCAGCAGTGCTGCTGCGAGGATGAAAAGTCTGCGGGTCATGTGGTGTATCATAGTGTGTGTGAGTGAGAGTGCAAAGCGCGCATTCTATTCCGCACTCTATAAAGGATCGCGAGGGTGGTGCCAGACGGCCAGTTCATGTCCGCAGCGTCGGCACTGCCAGATGAGGTTATCGGCAACAATCGCCACGCTCGCGCAAATCGGGACGCCAGCGGTGCGCAGGCCCGCCGCAGCCCAGAGATTGCAGGTCTTCGGGAGGTAGTAGATTTCCGAGCCGGTGAAGAATTTGCTGCACGCACGCTTGCCCGGCCCGGCGATGTCGGGCTGGCCGTAGGGGTCGCGGGCGAATGCGTTGTGGACGCGATTGCGCAGGTGCGCGACGCCGCGCGGTGTCACGTCGAATTCGATAATCTCGCTGCACGGGCATTCCTTTAGCAGCGTCGTGCGGACGGGGATGATGTGCATCGCGCTCGGCGTGGGCAGCGCGACCGAGGTAATCCACTGCCACGGCTTCACATCACGGTTCATGTAAATGTCGCGCCCGCCCCAGCCGATGACGAAATAGCGCGCCTTGCCATCGAAGGCGCGGCACTCCGGCGGCGCGTCTTTTGCACGCATGGCGATGGAGGTGTGCCAGCCATTGCTGACGAGCCACACATTCTCCGTGCGTTTGTTTTTCCTCGGGCCAAATAGCGAGCGGTGCGGCTGTGTGGCGCAGCCGGTGAAAAGGAATATCGCGGAGAGCAAGACGGTGAAGACAAGCAGTCGTGAACGCATGGAACGCGGAAGCTAGTGGCACTGTCCGCCGCGAGCCAATGAAAACATCGCCACAATCACACACAGCGGAACTCCGTCATTGCCAAGTAGCGCGCACTGCGTTGAATCCGCGCCTTCATGCGGATTCGCAATCATCTGCTCGCGCTCGTCATCCTGGTCGCCTTCCTCGCGCTCGGGAGTCTCTACGTGCGGTTTTGGGTCGTGCAGCGGCCCTTCGGAATCATCCTCGTCGTGAGCGACGGCCTCGTTTCGCGCCACCTCACCGCCGCGCGTCTCTACGATGATGGCGCGGATCATCGTCTCGAAACTGAACTCAACTTTCCGCATACAGCCATCGTGCGAAATGACGCCGCGCAATTCGCCGTGCCCGATTCCGCCTCCGCCGCGACCGCGCTCGCCACAGGACACCGCACGCGCCACCGTTCTCTCGGCGTGGATGGCGATGGTCGCAGTCTCGTATCGTTGCTGGAGCTTGCGCGCAAGAAAGGCCGCGCCGTGGGCATCGTCACCAATGGCCGCCTGACTGACCCGACGCCCGCCGCTTTTTACGCGCACACCACGAACAGCACCGAACGCGAAACACTCGCCGCCACGCTGATGGACTCGCCGAAATTCAACGTCCTCCTCGGCGGCGGCGCGGATGATTTTCTCCCCGCCGACAAAGGCGGACGCCGCAAAGATGCGCGCAGTCTTTTGGAGTCCGGCGAACGCGAGATCGTGCGCACCAAGCTGGAGCTGGAAAATGCGGCCACCTATCGCGACGGCACGCTGTTCGGACTTTTCGCCAACGGCCCGCTCGCATTCAGCAAGCAGCGCGACTCCGGCGTTGCGCAGCCCGCGCTCAGCGATCTCGTGCGCCGCGCCATCCAGTGTTTGCAGACGAACCGCAGCGGCTACGTCCTCATCGTGGACGAAGCGCTCGTCGGCCAGGCCGCCGTGATTAACGACGGCGAAAACACCATCCGCGAAACGCTCGAACTGGATCGCGCCCTCGACACCGCCGTAAAATATTCGGGTGAAAAATCCCTCGTCATCGGCGTTGGCCGCCACGCCATCGGCGGCTTTGCACTCAGCGGCTACCCGCTGCGGCAGGACAAAGGCCCCGCGCTTCTCGGCACCACGCCCGAGGGCAACCCCGCCATCACTTGGGCCAGCGGCCCCAAAGGTCCGCAAGCCCCCGAGCCCTCCGCCTTCCAGTCGCCCGCCGCGCTCAACACCGCCGAGGACGTCATCGCCGTCGGGCGCGGTCTCGGCGCGGAGAAAGTGCAGGGCTTCCTCCACCAGACGGACATCTTCCGCTTCCTCAAAGACGCGCTGTAGCATTTAACTACAGAGAGCACAGAGGACACGGAGCAGGAAGAGCAGCGGGATTATTTCCCCGCCTCCCAGCCTCCCAAATTCAAAAACATCCTCCGTGATCTCCGTGTGCTCTGTAGTTCCCGCCGCATCGCACTTGCCCGCGCGCCCCGTGCCCGCTACCACGCGCGGCCTTATGCTCCGCATCCGCTCTTTCCGTGGCCTCGTGCCCGATCCCGCTCAAGTCACCGACATCGCCTGCGTGCCCTACGATGTCCTCAACACCGACGAAGCCCGCGCTCTCGCCGAGGGGAAACCGAACACCCTCCTCCGCGTGGACCGCGCCGAACTCGAACTCCCTCCCGGCACCGATCCCTACTCCGACGCCGTCTATTCGCGCGCGCGCGAAAATTTCCAGCGCCTGCAATCCAACGGCGCACTCCGCCGCGAAGCCGCGCCCGCCCTCTATCTTTACCAACAGCGCATGGGCGCACACACCCAGACCGGCCTCGCCGCCGTCTGCCATGTGGACGACTACGTCCACGAACGCGCGCAAAATCCCCTCGCCAAAGACATCATCAAAAAACACGAGCGCACCCGGCAGGACAAAGAAGACGACCGCACCCGCCTCATCGGCACCCTTCGCGCAGACACCGGCCCTGTCTTCCTCACCTACCGCGACCGTGCGGAGATAGACGGCATCATTGGCCACGAAAAAACCAAGACGCCCACCTACGACTTCACCGCCCCCGACGGCATCCAGCACACCGTCTGGTCCATCCATGATCCCGCCATCGTCGCCGTGCTCGTGAAAGAATTCGCCACGCTCCCCGTCGCCTACGTCGCCGATGGGCACCACCGCACCGCCAGCGCCGCCCGCGTCGGCCTCGAGCTTCGCGCCAAAGGTCATTCCACGCCCGACTCCGACTGGTTCCTCGCCGTCCTCTTCCCAGCGAGCCAACTCCAAATCATGCCCTACAACCGTGTCGTCAAAGACCTCAACGGACGCACGCCCGAACAATTCCTCGCCGAAGTCGCCCGCGCCTTCACTCTTACACCAACCACCTCCGACACCCCCGCCAAGCCCGGCGACATCCGCATGTATCTCGGCGGAAAATGGCACGCCCTCTCCTGGCAACCCGCCCCCGACGCCGACCCCTCCGCACGCCTCGACGTGGAAGGCCTCCAGCAGCGCCTCCTCGCCCCCGTCCTCGGCATTGACGACCCCCGCACCAGCAAGCGCGTGGACTTCATCGGCGGCATCCGCGGCCCCGGCGAACTGGTAAAACTCGTGGACTCCGGCAAAGCCGCCGTCGCCTTCTCCATGTTCCCCACCACCGTCGGCCAGCTCATGGACATCGCCGACGCCGGCCAAATCATGCCGCCCAAAAGCACATGGTTCGAGCCCAAGCTCCGTAGCGGACTTTTCATCCACACGTTTTAAAGCTCCGTCTGCTAGCTGAGAGAAAACGCGCTTCCACTTGCACGCTCCATTAGGTAGCTTCCGTGCTGTGATGAAAATGACACTGGGAGGCAAACTCAGCATCTTACTCGCGGTATGTTGGGCGGTCATATTGGTGTGGCTCATTACAAGAACGGGCTCCTCTAACAACTTGACCGCTCTGAGCGGGCTTGTCCTTTGTGCACTCTCGTTTCCCCTAGGTTGGTTGTCTGGAATTTCAGAAAGCTGCCCGCATACGGTTCATTCAGCGGCTCGTCTTTATTTCATGTTCATGATTCCGAATTTCTTCCTTCTCGGATATTCGATTGCGGGCGTAATTAAGACGTTTCAGGAACTGCAAAAACCAAAGGCAGTCTTGGCTCCAAACGATCGCCCCAAGGAGTATGATTACTAAACGCGGAAGAGGGTGCCCGTTTTTTATTGAGTGAGATAAGGGGCTGTCGATTTTTCCCTGCATTATGCCAGCGCCGCGAGCGCGTCTTCATGCACTTTGGTGGGTTCCTCTGCCGTCGGTAATGCTGGTGTTCAAATCGCGGAGGAGACCGTCTTTCAAAAAATAGACACAGCCGTGGGCGGTGAGTTCCTGCCCGCGCTCCCATGTGTCGCGAGCGATTGTGTTTTTGTGAAAGGGAAAGTATTTTAAGCGCAGAGGTGGGGGGAGGCGCGATTTCTTGGGTGCGGGCACAACCAAGAAAGACTATTATGAAAAAACTCACGACAATCATCTCTGCGATGGCCTTTGGCCTCGCTTTATTTCAACCGATGGCCGCATCTGCGGACGACAAGGATCAAAAGGACAAAGGCAAGGGGAGGAAGGGCAACTCTGACAACCGGCAGCAGGCGGCTCAGCAGCCCCAGGCTTCTGCGCCTGTCGCTCGCTCCAGGGGTGGGCAGGGGCGCGCCCAGAGTGTGAATGTGCAGCAAGGGAATGGGGGGCGCGACCGGGCGCGTTCCGTGCAGAATCAAACACAGAATGTCCAGAGTGTGCAGAGTTCGAGATACGCGCCTTCGGGCCGCTCGTCGGGTTACTCGATCCGCGGCAGTAACAACTACTCCAATCAAGGCTCCTACACGCGCAGTAACAATTACGGGGGGCTTTGGGTGGATGGAAACAATCATCGGGATTGGAGCCGCAACAGTGTGCATGTGTGGGGCGACCATCGCTATCGCTGGTATGATGGCGGGTGGCTGATTATTGATGGCGGCTACGAGCCGACTTACTATTCCCGTGCGGTTTCTTCCGGGGGCTCGATGGTGCAGCAGGTGCAGAGGCAGTTGACGGCAAGTGGTTATCCCGCCGGTTATGCCGATGGAATCATCGGTCCGGCGACGCGCCGTGCCATTGCGGATTATCAGCGGGATAACGGGATGGCCCCCACGGGGCGCATCAATGAATCGCTGCTGGCGTCCATGAGGCTGAATTGAGGGAAGTGCGTTGGCGCTGGTGCCGGGCGAATGAGAGCATTCGCTGACAGTGCGGTTGCTTTAAGCCAGCGCAGCGAGTGCGGCCTCGTGCATCTTGGCGGGTTCTTCTGCGCCGGTGATGGTGGTTTTCAAGTCGCGGAGGAGGCCGTCTTTCAACCCATATACCCAGCCGTGGACGGTGAGTTCCTGGCCGCGTTCCCATGCGTCGCGTGCGATGGTGGTCTGGCAGACGTTGGCGACTTGTTCGATGACGTTGAGTTCGCAGAGGCGGTTGGCGGCAGCGGTTTCGCCCTGCTCGGCGGCGAGGCGGCGGGTGTGTTTTTCGCGCACGTCCTGGACGTGGCGGAGCCAGTTGTCGCTGAGGCCGATTCGGTCGTTGCGCAACGCGGCGCGGACGCCGCTGCATCCGTAGTGACCGCAGACGATGATGTGGCGCACCTTGAGGATATCCACGGCAAATTGCATGACGGAGAGGCAGTTCAGGTCGGTGTGGACGACGATGTTGGCGATGTTGCGGTGGACGAAGAGTTCGCCGGGGAGGAGGTCCACGATTTCGTTGGCGGGCACGCGGCTGTCGGAGCAGCCGATCCACAGGTAGCTGGGCGATTGCTGGTGTGCGAGTTTTTCAAAAAACCCGGGGTCCTTCTGCCGGATGCGCTCGGCCCATGCCCGGTTTTTTTCAAAGAGATTGCTGAGTGTTTTCATAAATGCCGCATCGCAATCCCCGCCGGGGTTGCGCCGCTGGAAGCGCGTGAATAGCGATGTGCGCGGATGGTGGCAAGATGGGAAGCTGTCGCGCTGGCGAAGGCGATACGCGGCGTGTGCCGATCAAAGACCTTTGAACTGCGGGTGCGAGCGGATGGTTTGCTCGAAGGATGGGTGCTCTTCCTGCGGCACGTCGGCGGGGAACTTCGCGCTGGAGCGGGTCCATTTTCCAAACCACTCGGCACCGAGGAATTCGTGGCTGCGTTGTTTTGCGATGGGCGCGGCGGCGGGTGTGAGCGCGATGGTGGTGTCCACTTTGTCCACGGTGGCGCGTCCTTTCGCGAGATGGAATCCTGCAACGAGCAGCGCGGCGCGCGCGGGCGTGGAGCATGTGTAGGTGAAAAGCTCGACGGCGCGTTCTTCGCACGCGGCGAAGATTTTTTGGAATGCGCTGAGCGTCCACTGGTCGGCGTCGGTCTTGCTCGAAAACATGTCGAAGAAAATCACATCCGGCGGCGCTGGAGCGGCGGGTATCTTTTCCAGAAAATCGCCCTGCACGAGGGTCCAGCGCAGGCCGGTGTGTTTCGGCGAATGCCACAGGCCAACGCCGAGGATGCCGCCGATGGCGCTGTGGCGGAGGTAGGTGAATTCGCGATTGTGCATGAAGGCGAGCTTCAGCGGATTGAGGTCGTTTTCAAAACTGATGACGTGCATCGGTCGCACCGGGCCCGCTGTGGCTTGCGCTTCGTAGCAAAGAATCGCGGACATGGCATTGGCGGCAGCGCCGAGGCCAACATCCCAGATCACCAACGGCGCGGCGGTCTCCGTGTTTTCATTCGCAGCAAGACGCAGACGTTCGGCGAGGTTGGACTGTTCGATGTAAAGCTGGTGCGCCTCCACCATCGGCGGCGTGCGCGAGTGCATGACTTCGCCGGAGGAAATCTGCCGGATACTGGCGAAGCCCTGTGGAGCGCGGTGCACTTCGTAGTTGCCGAGGTGGAACGCCATTTTCTTCCCGGGCTTTTGCACGTGGATCGGATTGTCCATGTCCGACTCGTGGAGAAATGAGCGCTTTTCGCGGTAGAGTTCGAGGAAGCGATCCTCGAAGATGCTCTGCCGGATTTCGCGCATGAGCTGGTGGTAAAAATAGATGTTGTGCTGTCCGATGAGCTGCCAGCCGAGGTGTTCATTGCTCTTCGTGAGGTGATGCAGATAAGCGCGGGAGTAGCGTGCACACGTGGGGCAGTTGCAGAGCGGATCGAGTTTGTCCTCGGAAAATTTATACACGCCGCGACGCAATTGCAGAAACCCGCGCGAGGTGAACGCGCCGCCGCGTTGCGCGACTTGTGTGGGAATGATGCAGTCAAACATGTCCACGCCGCGATGCACTGCTTCGAGCAGATCGAGCGGCGTGCCTACACCCATGAGGTAGCGCGGAAGATCCTGCGGGAGAAGTTGCGCGGTGAGTTCACAAGTGTCCTGTCGTTCGCTCCGACTCTCGCCGACAGCAAGGCCGCCGATGGCGTATCCATCGAACGGCATCTCGCACAAACCGGCTGCACTTTCGCGCCGCAGCTCTGGAAATAGCGCGCCCTGCACGATGGCAAAAAGCGCCTGCTGCGAATCTCCACGTGCCGCGAGACTGCGCGCCGCCCAGCGATTCGTGATTCCAAGCGCAGCGCGCGCCGTCGCTTCGTCCGCCGTCGAGGGGATGCACTGATCCAGCGCCATCATAATGTCGCTGCCAATGGCCTTCTGCGTCTCGATGCTCAACTCGGGGCTGAGCAGAATCGTGCGTCCATCAATGTGACTTTGAAACGCAGCGCCCTGCTCGGTCATCGAGCGTGAATGCGGCAGCGAGAAAATCTGAAACCCGCCCGAATCAGTGAGCACGGAATTTTTCCAACTCATGAACCCATGAATCCCGCCCGTGCTGCGAAACACCTCCGGCCCCGGACGCAGCAGCAGGTGGTAAGTATTCGCTAGCAGGATCTGCGACCCTGCATCCTCCAGCGATTGCGTGAGCTGCCCCTTCACCGTCGCCTGCGTGCCCACCGGCATGAAGAGCGGCGTGCGCACTTCATTGTGCGCCGTGTGGAAAGTCGCCGCCCTCGCCCGCGATCCCGTGGCCGTCGCTTCCAACCGAAATTTCAATCGCCCATGATTCATGGGCGCAAAGTTTGTTCGCGAGTTACGCTGAGTGCGTTGAGACGTAGGGTCATTTCCAATCACATAAGCAGACGCGCGCCTCCGCGCCTAGTGCCGGTGATGATGGAAGCATCGAGCGGCTCGATCCGGCGCTCGATGTGCTCGTCGCTCTGGACGCAAAAGTGGAGAAGCTCGCCGCATTGCGGAAGACCGACATCACTTCCCCGACGGCACCAAGAACCCGCCGCGTTAGAGAGCGCACGTTAGCTGCAGAAGTAGCTGACTACTTTTTCCACCAACGAAGTCGCAGGTGCGGCTTGTGTGCGGGTGTCGGGTTGGGCAAGGATGCTGGAGATCATGAAACATTTTCGCCTCTCGCTTTTCGCCGTCCTTGTCGCCGTGTCGCCCGTGTGGGCGGAGGAGCCTCTCAATGGGAAGGCCGAGCCTTTCAAGGGGAAGGCGGAGCATGTGGTGCTGGTGGTTTGGGACGGGATGCGGCCTGATTTTGTCCGCGCGGATACGACGCCTGTGCTGGATGCGCTGGCTAAACGGGGGACTTTTTTTGCGGACCAGCATTCGGTTTATGTGACTTCGACGGAGGTGAACGGGACGGCCATCGCAACCGGCTGCTATCCGATGCACAACGGCATCCTGGCCAATGTGGAGTTCCGCCCGGACATCCACCCCTATCACCCGGTGGCGATGGAGTCTGCGGAGACTTGCAAGAAGGGCGACGAGGTGCGCGAGGGGAAATACATCCGCGTGCCGACGCTGGCAGAAATCATCCAGCAGGCGGGCCAGCGCACGGTGGTCGCGGGGACGAAATCCGTGGCGCTGCTCCACGACCGTTCGCCGAATCGCCCGGAGCAGAATGCCTCGACCATTCTCTTTGCGGGGAAGGCTTATCCCGCATCGGCGCTGGAGCCGATCGTCGCGGCGCTCGGCAAGTTTCCGCCGCCTCCCGGTGGTGCGCAGCCGAAGGCGCCCGCGATGGAGAAGGCTGCGGGCGATGTTCCTGCGAACGCGCCAGCGGCTCCCGCAACCACTGCGGAGAAAATCGTGAGCGCTGTGCCGACGCCGGTTCGCGGAGTGCCGCCTTCTCCGAATACTGCACAAAATGGATGGACGACGCGCGCGCTCGTGGAGGAGCTGTGGCGCGAGGGCATCCCGCGTTTCACGACGCTGTGGCTCGGCGACCCGGATTTCAGCCAGCACATGACGCAGCCCGGCTCGCCCGTCGCGCTCGCGGCGATTCGCGACAGCGACAACGAACTGGGCATGGTCATCGCCGCGCTGCAAAAAAAGGGTGTGCTGGATAAGACCGATATTTTCGTCGTGTCCGACCACGGTTTCTCCACCACGGACGGCGGGATGGATCTCGGCACGCGGATGAACAAGGCGGGATTCCACATCGTGCGCGGCTACCACAAGACGCCGATGCCGGGCGAAATCCTGCAAGTCTCGCTCGGCGGGAGCATCCAGTTCTACGTGCCAAATCACGACGCGGAGTGGGTGCAGAAGCTGGTGGCTTTCCTGCAAGCGAGCGATTTCGCCGGCCCCATTTTTACGCGCAGCGAATTGCCGGGGACTTTCCCGCTGAGCGCCGCGCGCATCGAAACGCCCGACTCGCCGGATGTGATCTTTTCCATCCGCTGGACCAACGCGAAGAACATCAACGGCACGCGCGGGATATTTAAGTCCGAAGGTCAGGTCGGGGGAAACGGCGTTCACGCGTCGCTCAGCCGCTACGACATCCACAACACGCTCGTCGCCGCTGGGCCGGACATCCGCGCCGGTTTCCGCGACCCGCTACCCACGGCGAACGTGGATGTGGCGCCCACGATTCTCCATCTGCTCGGCATTCCCGGAGGCGACAAGATGGACGGACGCGTTCTCTTCGAAGCGCTGCCCGCCGTGGATTTCCACGCACCCAAGCCCGAGACGAAAACCATCGAAGCCCGCGCGGGCAAGTGGCGGCAGTATTTGAAAATCACCACGCTCGGCGACCGGACGTATCTCGACGAAGGCAACGCCGGCGCGCCGACGAAGTAAAAGAAACGCGCAGGGTAAAACGCAGGCGCGGCTTGTGTGCGGGTGCCGGGCGGTGCATGGATGCGTGCAATTATGAAACACATCTTCATCACGCTGCTGTCGCTCTTTTCCATCCACGCATTCGCGGAGGAGAAGGCGGGCATTCCGAAGGCTCACACCACGCGCAACATCGAGGGATGGACAGTGCGTGTGGATGATCGGCTTTTGAAAGGCGAAGGCGCTGCGATGGGAGAGCGTGCGCTGAAGTTGCTGAATGCGCGGCTCGTCGCGATCACCATCGTGGTGCCGGAGAAGGCGCTGGAGAAGTTGCGGGCGGTCGTCATCGAACTGGATCTGGATTACGCGGGTTTGCGCCCGATGCAGTATCATCCGGCTCCTGACTGGCTGAAGGAGCACGGCTACAGCGAATCGCTGGCGAAGTGCGTCCACATCCCCGAGGCGGAGGATTTTCTCTCGCCGTTTGAAAACCACCGGATGCCGTGGGTGGTGTTGCACGAGCTTTCGCACGCATATCACGATCAGGTGATTGGTTTCAACGATGCGCGGGTGAAGGCGGCGTGGGAGAAATTTCGCGACAGCGGGAAATACAAGTCGGTGCTCACAAGCCCGGGCGGGATGCGCGAGCACTACGGGCTGACGAACGAGAAGGAGTTCTTTGCGGAGATGACGGAGAGCTATTTCGGCTCGAATGATTTTTACCCGTTCGTAGCGGGCGAACTGAAGCAGGCGGAGCCGGAGATTTTTGCGTTGATGGAGGAAATCTGGGGCCCGCTGCCGGGTCGCTCGAAGCCGAAGGCGGCGAAGCAGTGAGCGGAAGTGCGCAAGGGCGGGACTGCTTCAGCCTTTGCGGCTCCAGAGTTTTCCGGCGCGCTGCCAGTTGACGATCAATTCGCGGAACCGCTGCACGGGCGGCGTGTCTTCGTCTTCCTGCCACACGAGCACGAGGGGGACGGTGACTGCGGGCCTGAGCGGAACGAAGCGCAGCGGGTGCTCGGGCGTGACGATGCTGTCGGTGACGATGCCGACTCCCGCGCCCGCCTCGACGTAGCTGAGCACGGCGCCGATCAGGCTCGGCGTGTGCGCGAGCTTCGGTGCGAAACCCGCCGCGCGGCATCCCGCGAGCATCGCGTCGTGCAGGCCCGCGCCTTCGCGGCGCGCGAGGACGATCAGTGGTTCGCTTTTAAGCAAGCTCCAGGGGATGCTCTTTTTCCCCGCGAGCTTGTGTTTTGGCGGGACGACGATGCCGAGGCGTTCTTCGCGCAGGAGGATGGTGCGGAGTCCGAGCGTTTCGGACATAGGCACAGGGCGCGTGAGGCCGAGGGAGAGGCGGCCTTTCGCGACCATTTCCCAAACGCGCTCCGGTGTGCGCTCTTCGAGATGGATGGAGACGAGCGGGTATCGCCGGCGGTATTCGCCGAGCACGCGTCCGAGAAATGGCTGCGTCGGCGGCCCGATGTAGCCGAGGCGCAACTCACCCTCCTCGCCAACAGCGGTGCGGCGCACGCGGCGCATGGCCTCGTCCCATCGCTCGAAGATCAACGCGGCCTCGTGAAGCAGCACGCGCCCGGCAGGTGTCAGGCGCACGCTGTTGCGGGTGCGGTCGAAAAGTTTTGCGCCGAGTGTGTGCTCGATTTCCTGCACGGCGCGGCTGAGCGCGGGCTGAGCGATGTGGAGACGGCGTGCAGCCCGCGAGTAGCTGAGTTCCTCGGCGACAGCTTGAAAATAGCGGAGGTGTCTTAGTTCCATGGCACTGATAACGGCATGGCATGAGGCTCATACCGAAACGCTATTTCCGTTACAAGCGGGGATTCGGTTAGGGTTGCTCTCCGTCATTGTTCCACTAAACATCCAGCCACTTCCATGAATACCTACAAACTGATCGCATTCGCCGTGCTTGGCGCGTTCGCCTTTACGGGCTGCAACAAAAAGTCCGCCCCTGAAACGAACGCGGAAGGGCTGACGAAAATCCGGGTCGGCTACATCGGCATCACCTGCGAAGCGCCGATCTTCAGTGCGGTGGAAAATGGATTCTTCAAAGAGGAGGGCCTCGATGTGGAGTTGGTGAAATGCGAGTGGTCGAAATACAAGGACGTGCTCGCGCTCGGCGGGTTCGACATCACGCATCACCTCATCATGTATTTTCTCAAGCCGATTGAGCAGGGGCTGGACGTGAAGATCAGTGCGGGCATCCACAAGGGCTGTCTGCGCGTGCAGACGGGCGTGAACAGTCCCATCCACTCGGTAAAAGACCTGCGCGGCAAACGCATTGGTGTTCCCGGAATGGGCACGCCGCCGTTCATTTTCGCCAATCGCGTTCTGGGCGCGAACGGCGTTGACGCGATGAAGGAGATCGAGTGGCGCGTCTTTCCTGCGGGCGAGTTGGGGCTGGCATTGCAAAAGGGGGAGATTGATGCCATCGCGGATTCCGAACCCATCGGCAGCCTGCTGCTCGCCGAGGGCAAGGTGCGCAACGTTGCCGATCAGGCGAAGGATGCGCCTTACAAGGACGAATACTGCTGCGCGGTGATCATCAACGGCAAATACGCCGCCAACAATCCCAAGCAGGCCGCCGCTGCCACGCGTGCATTGCTCAAAGGCGCCAAGTGGGTGGAAACCAATCCGCGCGCTGCGGCGCGTCTGTCGGTCGAGAAGAAGTATCTCGCTTCCAATCCCGAGTTGAACACGACGGCCCTCGGCAATCTGAATTATGTCCCGAGCGTTTCCGGCGGAGAAAATGCAGTCAGTTCCGCAGCCGCTGAAATGAAGTCCGCCGGGATGCTCAGCCCCACCACCGATGTGGCCGCACTCGCGAAGAAAGCATTCATTCATCTCGACGGCGTCAGCGACGCGTGGCTGCAAACATTGCAGGTTGATAAGCTCGCAGACGGGCAGATTCCTGCGGATCAACCACAGCGGCTCGCATTGGAACTGGCCACCATCGGCACTCCGTTTCTGATCGCGACATGCTGCTCGCCAGCATCGAAGATAGCGAAATGAACGGTTCACAGGAAGTCATGGAGCCACCTGCCCGCTCCTCAAGCGGCGAGGCGGGTGGTGTCGTAAAAGGAAGCGCAGCGCCGGGCGGGGCGAAGACACCGCTGAGATTTCTCCTCGCCGTCCCGGTCGCCACGGCGCTCGCGTTTGCACTGCATCTGCTCGTGTCGAAGAAAGAGCCACCGGTGGAGACGCAGTCTTTCTCGATTTTTCTCGGGATCGTTCTCGGCGTGGCAATCACCGCACTGGCGGTGCAGACGTTCTGGCAGGGTCTCCGGCGGTGGATGCGCGACATGTGCCCCATCCTCGCAGCCGCCGTCGTTCTGCTCTGCGTGTGGGAAGTGATCACCGCAGGCTTTCAATGGCTCCCGATGCCGTATTTTCCAAGCCCTGCGGGCGTGTTGCAAAGTCTCATCAATGATCGTGCGCTAATCTTTGACAGCACGTGGCACTCGCTCCTGCTTCTGCTCTGCGGCTACGCGCTTGGCGTGGTGCTAGGCCTCGTCACGGGCGTCTGCATTGGCTGGTTTGAATTTGCGCGCTATTGGGGAATGCCGGTGCTCAAGATCGTCGGCCCGATTCCAGCGACCGCATGGATACCGCTGGCGATGATCCTCTCGCCCTCCGCCATGTTCTCCGCCGTCGGGCTCATCGCGCTCGCGGTCTGGTTCCCGGTGACGATGCTCACAGCGTCCGGCATCTCCAACACCCGAGCATCATATCTCGATGTCGCACGCACGCTCGGCGCGGGCCGCGCCTTTCTCATCTTCCGCGTCGCCATCCCTGCGGCGATGCCGAATATTTTCATCGGGTTGTTCATGGGGCTTGGCGCATCGTTTCTGACCCTCGTCGTGGCGGAGCAGGTCGGCGTGAAATCCGGCCTCGGCTGGTATGTGACTTGGGCGCAGGGCTGGGCCGAGTATGGGAAAGTTTATGCCGCGCTCGTGGTCATGGCTGCGTTCTTTTCGACGATCATGACCATGCTCTTCAAAGTGCGCGACCGCGTGCTCGTCTGGCAAAAAGGAGTGATCAAATGGTAGACGCTCTCCATCCCGACATCACCCCCGAAGGCTCCTCGCTGCGGATCGAGAATATCAGCAAGAGCTTCTCAGCAACGGATAGCGCGACAGCGCCCACGCTCGCGCTCGACGGTGTGTCGCTCACCGTTGCAGCCGGGGAATTGATCTCGATCATCGGCCCGAGCGGCTGCGGAAAATCCACTCTGCTGCGTCTCATCGCCGGGCTCGACCGCCCCGATGCCGGCGAACTTTACGTCGGAGCCGAGCCGATCACCGATCCGAGCGCCGAGCGCGGCCTCGTGTTTCAAGACCCCAATCTTTTTCCGTGGCTCACCGTGCGTGGCAACATCCAGACGGGCCTCGTCGCTCGCGGGCTGCTCCACAAGAAACGCGCCGAGGTGGATGAGTTCATGCGTCTCGTGGATCTCGAATCATTCGCCAAGGCCTTTCCTCATCATCTCTCCGGCGGCATGGCGCAGCGCGTCGCCCTCGCGCGCGCCTTGATCAATCATCCCAAAATCCTCCTGCTCGACGAACCGCTCGGCGCTCTCGACGCCTTCACGCGGATGCGCATGCAGGACGAAGTGCTTCGGCTCTGGCAGTCGCGCCGCACTACGATGCTGCTCGTCACGCACGACATTGATGAAGCGATCTATATGAGCGACCGCATCGTGATCATGAGTCCGCGTCCGGGCCGCATTGAGCGCATCATCGCCGTCACGCTGGAACGCCCGCGCCAGCGCAACAGTCCGGAATTTCTGCATCTGCGCGGCGAGATCCTCGAACTGCTCCACTTCGCCGGCAACACTCCCGCTGGCACCGCGAGCTAGAGCGGATTGAGTAAAAGTGCAGCCGTTTTTTTTGCGGCGTAACACGGGTCGCTTCGTGATGAATGTGTTCGCTCACCCGGAGGGTGAAAGGAGATTAGCCGGTGGTGAAGAGAGCGCAGCGAGCGAAAACCACCGGATCGCGTCCAATAAAGGACATACGCCCCGGATGGGGCGCGGGAAGCCACGTGTGTTTGATGGCTCCGCCGCCTCCTCCGGGGCGGTTGTTGTTTGGAACCTGATCCGGTGGTTCTCGCTTCGCTCCACCACCGGCTAATTTCTGCTGGCCCTCCGGGCCATTCACGAGCGCCGCCCGAGCTTCATCCCCGCCACGAACGCGCAGAATGCCGCGCAGCATCCGAGGGCGATCAGGTTTTCCCTCACGCTCGGCGAGAAGACGAGCGTGAAGCCGCGCCCTTTCACCAGCGCGGAGAAACTCGAAACACAAAACGGCATGAGGAAAAGTCGGAACGTCTGCCAGCCGCCGAGCGCACCTTTTCCCGTCCATGTGCTGATGAGCAGCGCGATGCCGATAATCCCGGACAGCCCGAGCGACGTGAGCCACAGCGCCCGGCTCGGATCAAAGTAGCGCGCCGTGAAAAAGAGATACCAGATGAGGTAGCACCAAAGGATGATCCGCCCAGCGGTGAGGTTTGCGAAGTATCTCATGCGTTCACGCGGGCGTCTGCGGACTGGCGGGCCGGGGCGCGCGCCCGCCGGGTTGGCGACAGGGCATCGGGCGGACTCCGTTTTCAGTATTTTTTACAAGCGGCACGCCGTGACAGTGCGCGACTTGCCTGGCCGGATTCAAGCCTGCGTGCATGGGCGCGACGGGATGCGGATTGGCGGCAGGGAAAGCATGGAGGGCATTGGTGGCAGTGTCGTTGCCGCTTATTATGCCGGGCTTTGAAGTTGGGAGAGTGGAGTTCGAGAGACGGAGAACGTCCTTCTCTGTTGGAGGCCCGCCCCCTTTTCGCGCGGGGTGTTCCAAATTTCCACCGGGGTGCTCCAAAAACTTGGCGGGGTCGTCCAAAAACCTGGCGGGGTGCCAAAAACTTGGCGCGGGGTGCTCCAAATTCCCGGCGGGTTCGTCCAAAAACTTGGCGGGGTGCTCCAAACTTGGCGCGGGTTCGTCCAAAAACTTGGCGGGGTCGTCAGAAAACTTGGCGGGGTCGTCAAACTTTGACGCGGGGTCGTCCAAATTCCCGGCGGGGTCGTCCATGGAAAGCGCAGGGAAGCCCATGGAAGGTGCAGGGTAATCCAAGAACTTCACAGGGAACACACCGTTGGTTCCAGTGACGTTATTCCGCTGTTCAGTAACGTTATTCCGCCGTCCAATGACGTTATTGCGCCGTCCGATAACGTTACTCCGCCGTCCGATAACGTTATTGCGCCGTCCGATAACGTTATTGCGCCGTCCAATAACGTTACTCCGCCGTTCAATAACGTTATTCCGCCGTCCAATAACGTTACTCCGCCGTCCGATAACGTTATTGCGGCGTCCGATAACGCTCCTCTTTTCCTCAGAGAAGCTCCTCTGTAGCCTGATGGGGCGGGCGGGGGCTGCG
This sequence comes from uncultured Spartobacteria bacterium, assembly GCA_903929475.1. GTDB lineage: Bacteria > Verrucomicrobiota > Verrucomicrobiia > Chthoniobacterales > Chthoniobacteraceae > SXWH01. The sequence continues at coordinate 19,726 of CAIYUV010000177.1, read as the reverse complement.
GGGCTTTACCGGGGCGGGCGGGTTTGGAGGATGATGTCGTAGGTGGGGCGGGTGGTGCCGTCTTGGAAGGTGACGCCGTTGGGGGAGAAGGGGATGCCGGTTTCGTGCTGCTGGCTGCGGATTCTGAGGGCGGTGATGCCGTGGGAGGTGACGGGGCGGACTTCGCCGGGATCGGAGATGCCGTTGGCGTTGGCGTCGCGCCAGAGGGCGAGGCCGTCGAGTTCGTGGCCGGTGAGGGTGCCGTCGCGGTTGTCGTCGAGGAGGGAGAGGGCTTGGTAGCCGTCGGGGCAGAAGAGGAGGAAGGAGCGGTTGCCAAACATCTGGATGGCGGAGGTGATTTTGCCGGTGTGCTGCGGGTCGAAGACGAGCCATGCGGCGTCGGGGGTGATCCACTGCCATTCGAGCTGGCGCCCGGTGCCGTCGAGGTCGAAGCGGACGCGGGCGTGGCGGTTGATGAGCGGGGCGAGGGCGGTGTGTTCGGCGAGGGGGATGATGATGGGGGTCATATCACGCATGAGGCGCTGGAGTTTCTCTTTTCTTTCATTGAGCACGGCGATTTCGGCGGCATCTTTCGTGGGGTCGAGGAGAGGGATGAGATAGCCTGCGGTCTCGACATAGAGGAAATCTCCGAGCCCCGCGCTCGTGCTTTTGCTCTCTGTTGTCCATGCAGATGTGGCGACTTCACGATAAAGGGCGATGGCGGCAGCCTTTTCTCCGGCCTGTTCCTGGCACCATGCGAGACCGAGCTTGATGGTGTTGTCGTCGGGCTTGATGGCTAGGGCCTTCTTGTAGGTCTCGATGGCGGTGGCAAGGTGAGCCTTGGCAGAATCCGTTCGCTTCTCGTTCGCGGCTTTGGCACCGCTGACGTAGGGGACGTGGGGACTATCGGTCCGGAAGTAGGGCGTGGCGGGCTCCTTTTTGTCCCATCCGTTCCATGTCTTCACCGAATCAGCATCCGCGATATTTTTCGCATAGGCCATGGCGTGCGTGCGTGCGAGTTGGTGGAGGGCTTCACTGTTTGCGGGTTCTGCCTTCACGCGCTCGGCGATGTTAGCGATGAGGCGCTCCAGCGGAACGTCTTTGAGTTCCGGGATGATATACTTGCCATACGCCGGAATGCAGGCGGAGATGGCGATGAGGAGGATGGTGAGTGTTTTGTTCATGGGATTGGTTTTTTGGTGAAGAGCGCGAAGAGCGGAAACAAGGGCGGCGCGTTTGAAGCTGCGGGAGTGATAGTGATTTCCCCGCCCGAAGACAAATGACAAAGCGCTGCTGCCGCCGGTGGGAGTGGTGCGTCTGATTCCGATGGTTGTGCGAGTGCGGGGGATGTTTCGAGCGGTTGACACGGGCGCGCTGCTTCGCCAAAACGCCGCCGTGATTTTCGCCGCCGCCAGATTTGGCAGACTGCTCGTGGTGCTCGCACTTGTGGCGAGCATCGGGGGGCATTGGGCGCTGCTGCAATCGGTGGCTTGGACGCAGATGCTGGTGGAGCGGACGCAGGCGGCGTCCTTCGGCGAGGCGGTGAAGACGACGTTTGACGGCGCGCATCCGTGCGCGATGTGCAAGCGCATCTCCGATGGAAAGCAGAAGGAGCAGCAGCCGTCGCAGGAGTTGTCGAAGGTGAAGCTCGATGTGATTTGCGAGCGTGCAGTGACGGCGGTTTTTCCGCCGAGAGTGGATGGAGAGTTTGCGCGCATCGCGATGAGGGGAGAGGTCCGCGCGGAGCGGCCTCCGCTGCTGCCGCCGAGGGTGGCGTAGCGCACTTTCACGGCTCACCGGCTGGCGTCTCGCTGGCGGTCAGCGGTGCTTGTCGTGAGATCGCGCCCGTTTGCGGGCGCAGAAAAAACCGGAGCCTGCTCCGCGTGCGCATTTCGTCTGCCGGCGTTTCCACATCCGTCCGCCTTCCGGCGGCAACTCACACCAAATCTTATCTCATGAAAACCAAACTCATTCTTTTCACCATCATCCTCACCATCTCGCTTACAGCGGGCGTTTCCGCGTGCGATATGTGCGCGTGCGACCTCCCGCTCATCCGCCTCGATAATCGCTCCGGCTGGCACGCTGGCGTGAGCGAGCAATACACGAGCTACAAAAGCCTGCGCCTCGACGGACACAGCATCGGCAATCCCGCCGGGCAGTATCTCCACAGCAGCATCACGCAGATATTTGTCGGCTATGATTTCACCCGCTCGTTTGGCGTGCAGGTGAACGTGCCGCTCATTTACCGCTCATTCCGGCGCACCGGTGCCGCTGGAATCGAGACGGGGGATGTTTCCGGATTTGGCGACATCTCGTTGCTCGCGCACTGGTCGCCCGTGCGTATCGAGCACGACGATTTCTTTTTCACCGCGCGTCTGCTGGGTGGAATCAAGCTGCCGACTGGCGACAGCGACCGCGTGCTGGAGGAGGCAAACGAGAGCGAAGGCGAAGGGCCGGCGAGCGGAGTCCACGGGCACGATCTCGCGCTGGGCACCGGCAGTGTGGACGGTATTTTCGGGGCAGACATGCACATGCAGTGGAGGCGTGTTTTTCTCGACGCTGGCGTGCAAGTCGCCGCGCGCGGGCAGGGGCGGCACGACTATGATTTTGCCGATGATCTCTCATGGCACACCGAGGTCGGCGTTGTTGCATGGAAGGGCGATGCGCTGAAGCTGGCTGTCGCCGCGCGACTCTCCGGCGAGACGAAAGGGGAGGATACTTTCCGTGGTGTGCGCGCTGAGGATACTTCGAGCGCCACGATCTATATCGGGCCGCGTGCAGTCGCCACATGGCGCGACCAGTTCAGCGTGGATGCGGGTTTCGATTTTCCAATCCGCCGCGAGAACAGCGGTGTGCAGTCCGTGCCAGACCTCCGTTTTCAGGCCGCTGTGAACTGGCAGTTTTAGCAATTCTCCAAACACGGTCGCGGAGCGTTTGGTGATGTTTATAGAACTCCGCGACTTGGTGGAAACCAAAGGGCCAGTCATCCGCAACGGTGACTGGCCCTCGTCCTTCCCATCTTCTGCGGCGCATCACATTTCCCTTTGCCCTGCACGCTCGCGCCGCCTAAAACCCGCGGCCCTATGTTTGCAGGAACTTATACGGCGCTCGTAACGCCATTTCGCAATGACCGTGTGGATGAAGCCGCGTTTGCCGCGCTCATCGAGGCGCAAGTCGCCGGTGGAGTCGCTGGCATCGTGCCCGTGGGCACGACCGGCGAGTCGCCCACACTTGATCACGATGAACATCTCCGGGTCATCGAACTCGCCGTTCAATTTGCAAAGGGGCGCGTGAAAGTGATGGCTGGCACTGGTTCGAACTGCACGAGCGAGGCGGTGGAATATACCGTGGCGGCGGAAAAACTCGGCGCGGATGCTGCGCTCATAGTCGCGCCGTATTACAACAAGCCGACGCAGGAGGGGCTCTATCGTCACTACCGCGCAATCGCTGCGGCTACGAAACTCCCGATCATGCTCTACAGCATCCCCGGTCGTTGCGGCATCGAGATTGCCGTGGACACCTGCGTGCGCCTCGCGAAGGACTGCGCAAACATCGTCGCCATCAAGGAAGCGGGCGGCAAGGTGGAGCGCGTCGTGGCTTTGAAAAAGGCGGTGCCTGCGTCGTTCGTGATTCTTTCCGGCGACGACGGGCTCACGCTGTCTTTCATCAAGGAAGGTGCAGTCGGCGTGGTCAGCGTCGCGTCGAATATCATCCCTCGCGAAGTCTGCGAACTCACCAACGCTGCGCTGGCTGGCCGCTTTGATGAAGCGCAGAAATCGCACGATCAACTCGCTGGTATTTTCTCCGACTTGTTCGTCGAGAGCAACCCGACGCCCATCAAGCAGGCGCTCGCTTGGCAGGGCCGCATGACCGCCGACGTGCGACTCCCGCTCTGCGAACTCACCGAGGCCTCGAAGACAAAACTGCGCGCGACGCTCGCTGCGCTCAAACTCGTCTAAGCCATGCCGCTCAAACTCCACATCAACGGCTCAAAGGGTCGCATGGGTCAGGCGCTCATCACCTGCGCAAAAGAATCCGCCGAACTCGCAGTCGGTGCAGCCACAGACATGGGCGATGATTTCGCCGCCGCGCTCGCGAAGTGCGATGCGTGCATAGATTTCAGCCACCACGCTGCGCTAGAGAGTGTTCTCGCCGCGTGCGTCGCTGGGAAGAAGACGCTCGTCATCGGGACGACGGGAATCAGTGATGCCGGAGTGGCGCGCATCCGCGAGGCGGCGCGCATCATTCCGATTGTGTATTCCGGCAATTACTCGACCGGCGTGAACACGCTGCTGTGGCTCACGCGGAAGGCCGCCGAGATTCTTGGCCCGGACTTCGATCTCGAAGTCGTGGAGATGCATCACCGCATGAAGAAGGATGCGCCAAGCGGCACTGCAAAGATGCTGGCTGAGACACTGGCCGATGTTCGCGCACTGCAATACAACAGTGATGTGCGGCACGGACGCTTCGGCGATGTGGGAGCGCGCACTTCCGAGGAGATCGGGATGCATGCAATCCGCGGTGGCGATGTTGTCGGCGATCACACGGTCATTTTCGCAACGCCCGGCGAGCGTGTGGAACTGACGCACAAGGCGAGCAGCCGCGAAATTTTTGCACGCGGTGCGCTGCGTGCCGCTCAGTGGGCGCACGGAAAACCCGCCGGTCTTTACGATATGCGGGACGTGCTTGGGCTGAAGTAGCTGCTAAATCCGGCTATGGAAAACAGAGGTCTCACGCAAAGACGCAGACGCGCAAAGGCAGTGCGAAACAACTTTTTCGCCCATATGCTGGACGGGTGTCCTGCTTCATTCGCTGCTTCTTTGCGTCTTAGCGTCTTTGCGTGAGGCATGTTCACTGTATCGAGGATGAAAATCGGTATTGCACTCGGATCGAATCTCGGTGACCGGCTCGCGAATCTCCGTGCGGGCCGCGACGCGTTGCTGCGTCTGCCGGGAGTGACGGGAGAGGCGCGCAGTTCGCGAGTCTATGAGACCGAGCCAGTCGGGAGTGGTGCCGATGCCGGTGCGTTTCTGAATGCAGTGGTCGAAGTGGATTTCGAGGGGCAGGCGATGACGCTGCTCGATGGTTTGCAGTCCATCGAGGCGGCGATGGGACGTCCATCCAAGCGTCCTCGAAACGCACCGCGCACGCTCGATCTAGACATTCTTTACGTGGGAAACATCGCGCTCTCGAACGACGAAATCGCCATCCCGCACCCGCGCCTGCACCAGCGTCGCTTCGTGCTCACGCCGCTGCACGACATTCGCCCGGATTTGCTGCTACCGGGTCAGCAAAAGACAGTCGCTGATTTACTGGCAGCTCTCGCAGATCCAGCGGCGGTGGAGCTTTTCGCCGCCGAATGGTGATGCTAGGAAACTGACCGCATGAACGAACGCATTGCAAATTTCCAAGCCGTCAAATCGCGCGGCGAACGCATCGCGGTGCTCACGGCTTACGATTACCCGACTGCGCGTCTGCTCGACGAAAGTGGGTTGGACGTGCTGCTCGTAGGTGATTCGCTCGGAATGGTCGTGCTGGGTCATCCAGATACGACGTTCGTCACGATGGACGACATGATTCATCACACACGCGCCGTCGCCCGGGGCACACAGCGCGCGCTTATCATCGCTGACCTTCCATTCGGAAGCGCCGAGACGCCGGAACTGGCGCTCACGAATGCGAAGCAACTCATCGAGGCGGGCGCGCACGCGGTGAAAATTGAAGGAGGTGCATCGCACGCTGCTCACATTGCACTGCTCGCTGGCGCGGGTGTTCCGGTCATGGCGCACATCGGAATGCAGCCGCAGCGCGTGCGCATCGAGGGCGGCTACCGCGTGAAAGGAAAAACCGAAGAGCAGGCAGACGCATTGCTCGCCGATGCATCAGCGGTGGAAGCAGCAGGCGCGTTCGGTCTTCTCCTCGAACTCGTGGTGCCCGCTGTCGCAAAGGCGATCACTGAGAGCGTGAAAATCCCGACCATCGGCATCGGATCAGGCACGGATTGCGACGGTCAGGTGCTCGTGCTGCACGATGTCATCGGCCTTTTCCCGTGGTTCAAGCCGAAGTTCGCCACCCAGCGCGCCGATGTGGCGGCAGAGATTCGCCGTGCGGCGACAGAGTTTGCGCGCGCCTTGCGCGGGTAAAGTGTCGGAGTATTGCGACGAAAGTCGTGGCCGCACTTACTCGCCGGTGAAGAATCCGACGCGGCGATATTTTTCGTAGCGTTCTTCGAGTAGTTGCTCCATCGGGACTTTTGCGAGTTGGTCGAGTTGACGGGCTACGGCTTTGCGGAGGTTGTTGATGGCTGCTTCGTGATCCTGATGCGCGCCACCGAGCGGTTCGGGAATGACTTCGTCCACCAGTTTGAATTCCTTCAAGTCTGTCGCGGTGAGCTTGAGCGCCTCGGCGGCTTCTGGGGCGTGCTTGCGGTGTTTCCACAAAATCGCTGCGCAGCCTTCGGGGCTGATTACGGAATAGTAGGCGTTTTCCAGCATGAGCACGCGGTCGCACACGCCGATGCCGAGCGCACCACCGCTGCCGCCTTCGCCGATGACCACGGCCACGGTGGGTGTGCGCAAGGTCATCATGTCGCGGATATTCACTGCGATGCTTTCGGCAATGTGGCGTTCTTCCGCGCCGATGCCGGGATAGGCGCCGGGTGTGTCAATGAGCGCGACAAATGGCCTGCCAAACTTCTCCGCTATGCGCATGAGACGCATTGCTTTCCGGTATCCCTCGGGATTGGCGCATCCGAAATTGCGATGGATGTTTTCCTTCGTATCGCGCCCTTTTTGGTGTCCGATGACGACGCACTTGTGTCCGCCGATGGTCGCGAAGCCGCCCGGCATGGACGGGTCTTCGGCGAAACGCCGGTCGCCATGCACCTCGATGAAATCGCTGAATGAAAGCTGGAGGTAGTCGAGCGTGTAAGGGCGCGCGGTGTGCCGTGCGATTTGCACGCGCTGCCATGCGGTGAGGTTGGAATAGACGGCCTTTTTGGTTTCCTCGATTTTCGCCTCCATGCGATGCACCTCGGGGTCGAGGTTTACGTTGTTGTCGCGACTGTGCTGGCGCAGGTCTTCGAGTTTGTCTTCGAGTTCCACGATGGGTTTCTCGAAATCGAGTGGCTGGAGTTTCATGCTCATTCCATCGTCACGGGAGCGCCTTTAGGAATCAAGACTGCGATTTCACTCATCGCGGCCGTGGTAAGCGCAATATTTGCCCCGGCGGGCCGCTGTGCTGTGGCTGGCGTGTCGTCGGACTGACCGTAGAGCGAGTGGCCGGGGATGCTGTGCATGAGCACGTGACGCGCGGAAAAATACGCGAAGTCGGTGGGTTTGACTCCGCCTTTTTCATTGATGGCAATCTTTTCGGTCACCTTGCCGCTTTGCCGGGGCAGAATGATGACGGGTTTTTTGTTCGCGCCGGGCCATGCGAGGGTGGGGTATTGGCGGAAAAATTTGTCACCACGATAGATGACGACGCGCCTCGCACGCTGCTGGAGCACGAGGCGGAAGTCGCACGTCGGCGCGAGCAAACGCTGGCCCGGGTGGACGACATCGCTTTTGAGCTGGTTGAGGTGGACGAGTAGTTCGAGCGAAAGCTTCGTGCGGGAGGCGATGCGTCCGAGCGAGTCGCCGGATTTCACCGTGTAAGTGTTCGTGTCGTCGGGCTTGGTGGCGAAAAACTCTGCGCTGTTGATTTCGCCAATCGCATCGAGCACCGTGTCGCGCTTTTTCGATTCAGGAAATTCCTTCAGGAAACGTTCGTAGGCTGCGCGCGCTTCCGCGAGCGGTGCAGTGCGGCGGACTTCCTCGCAGCGTGTAAACTCTTCGAGACTGGGATCGGGCGGCGGAGTCGGGGGAGGGAGTTTTTTGTCAGCGACGAGACGGCGTTCGGGCTCAATATACAGCCGCTTCACCGCATAATAGGCGCTACCAAAGACACTGGCGGCGAGCAGCAGGATGATGAACAGGCGAAGAAGCACGGATGAGAAGGATGCGGTTTGCGGTGAATATACGGGACGGGCGCGAAAAACTTTCAGAAAATAATCATGCTCCGCCTTTCAATGTAGTGCAGACGGCGAATTTTTTAAATCAAACCACGACGTTTCCATTCGTCCACATTGCCTGCGGCAGAGCGCTGGATCATGTCGGTTGCGAATTTAAGCAGGCAGACCTCCCAGCCTTCGTCCACGCCGCAAATCACCGTGCACATCGGGTCTTCATCGCGGTCCACTTTTTCACGGAGCGAGGCGATGACGTCTTCGAGAGGGCGATGCACGACTTCCTCCTGCACGTCCGTCTTGCGAAACTGAAAACCGTATTTCATCACAGCCAGTTCCGCTGCATTTTCACGCAGCCAGCCGACGAACGCCTCCGCTTTTTCGCCGAAGCCCTCGAGCATTTGATGATAGTGCGCCGGCGTGATCAGGCGCGGGCGCTCGGCGTGGAGTTTACCATCGCGCACGCGCACCTGTCCCACGGTGTCCATCATTTCGGCCACCAGGAAAAAGCGGAAAACTGTGGAGCCAAAGGTCTCGATACGGTTCTGCGGTGCCACGACTACCTGTGTGTTTTCTATCGCGTAATGAAAGCTGTCCTCGTTGAGCATGAGCGGACGGAAAATAGCGATGCCGCGCCCTGCTGCAATGCGCTTTTCATTTGCAGCTAAAAATGAGGCACTGCACGCACGTGTGACTTGCACGACATTCTCTCTTAACGTGTGTTTATCCCTGACATGAAAATATTGCACATTCTCATCGCTGGTTTTGCCGTGCTCGCACAGGCAGAGGAAATTGACTGGCAGCGGGCCAAGGAAATTCACCAGCGCAGACAGAAGGGGGAAATCATTACCGGGGAAGAAACGAAGTATCTCGATGAGGCGATGCGGCGACGGGTTGCGGGCGAGCGACCCGCCGGCCAGGCACAAGTGCTGCGAAATCCCGTTCCGCCCCCCAAAGATCTTACGCCCCTGACCGAACTCGCAGGCGAATACAAAGGACAGGCAGGCGGTTTATATGGCGGAGGAAAAAATGAGCCGACGGCGGAGCACGCTGCGCTGGCGCGAAAGGCGATTGCGAAAATCCACCCGCTGGACAAGGACGGCAATCCTGCGCCGGACGGGAAGATTGTTTTTATGAGCATTGGGATGTCGAACACGACACAGGAGTTCAGCGAGTTTGTGCCGCTCGCGAACGCGGATGACCGCAAGGCTGCGAGCGTAGTGCTCGTGGATTCGGCGCAAGGTGCAAAGGATGCGACAGCGTGGGCAACGGCAGACGCGATGCCGTGGAAAGTGGCAGAACTGCGGCTCCGCAGTTTCGGTGTTTCGCCGGAGCAAGTGCAGGTGGTTTGGATCAAGCAGGCGCTCATGTCGCCGCAAAAAGGTTTTCCCGCGGAGACCGAGCGACTTCGCGACCGCCTGCGGGAGATCGTGATTCTTGCGAAGCAGAAATACCCGAATCTGCGCGTGGCATTCCTCAGCAGCCGCATCTATGCGGGCTATGCGAAGAGCCGCTTGAATCCCGAGCCTTATGCCTACGAGAGTGCGTTTGCGGTTCGCTGGCTCATCGAAGAACAGATCAAGGGCGGATTGAATGCGGATGCGGAGAAGGGTGAAGTGAAGGCGCCTGTGCTTCTGTGGGGGCCGTATCTGTGGACAAATGGACTGACTCCGAGGAAGAGCGACGGGCTCACATATGCCGAGAATGAAATGGCCGACGACGGCACGCACCCGGGCATGCCTGCACGGATCAAGGTCGCAAAGCAGTTGCTGGATTTTTTTACCACGAACGCATTTGCAAAACCGTGGTTCGTAAAATAGCAGGCGCTATTTCGCGGCGCTGATTTCAGCGGGGAGATTCACCGGCATCGCGAGCAGGCGTTTGCTCTCGCCGAGCAGCCATTTCACGTCGCGGAAAGGACGGTAGGAAATATCCTGCCAGCGAACGTATCCGGCGGCATCAACAAGGAAGGTGCCGTGGAGAGGCGTGTTTTCAAAATCATCGAACGCACGATAGGCGTGGAAAGCGGCGAGTGTGTGATCGGCGACGATGGGGAAGGGGAATCCCTCGGCGTCCTTGGCTTGCACGAAGGTCTTTTGGAGATCCTCCGTGCTGTCGGTGCTGACGGCAGTAATCGTGATACCAGCGTCCGTGTATTCCTTCGCGAGAGGTGCGAGGAGGTTGAGTTGTTCGATGCAATGTGAGCAGCCGCTGCCGAGGTAAAAGACGAGCAGATGTGGTTTGCCTTTGAGATCGGAAAGGGAGTGCTGCTTGCCGTTGGCATCCATCGCGTTCCATGCGGGCGCGGGGTAGGGATGCCAGCGGAACGGACCGAGTGTTGAAAGTTCCGGGCGCACTCCGCTGTCGGCGGGCCATCCGAGCTTGGGCCGACAGTCTGCTGGCAGGCCGAGTGCGCTGACGATGGGTGCGAGTCGAGTAAATACCCGCTCGCCGATGTCGGCCTGCTCACAAAGCGGGCGGAGCTTCTCGAAAGTTTTCTTCGCCTCGTCCTGCTTGCCCGTGACCCACTGGATGCTTGCCAGCGTGGCAAGGGGGAGCACTTGTTGCTCGCCGTCCTTCACAGCTTTTTCGGCAAGCTCCAGCGCCTTCTTGTCGTCCACGAGCGTGAGTTGGATGCGTGCGAGACGGAGCGGCGGGATGTCCTTCACATCGGCAAGAATCGTCCGAATTTCCTCCGCGCTCTTTTCCTCGGCAATGGCCTTATACAATCGGATTTCATTGCGCAGACTTTCGAGCTTGGAAAGTTGGTCGCTGGTTTTTTTGAAAACTTCCGTCATCGCGTTGGCGACTTGGTCGGCGGGTTTGTTTTCCTTCTTCGCATCACTCTCGGCTTTCTCCGCGTCTGCGTAGCGAGTTTCGTGGAGTTTTTTAATGAGCGCATCCACGGCAGCGATTTTTTCTTCGCCCTTCGCCTTGTTGCCCGCCTGGAAAGCCGCCACGCCGATGGCGCGGAGACGCCGCGCTTCCTCTACAGGGTCACTGAATGCTTCGAGATACTGAGTGCCGTCGAGCGCGAGGAGTTCCTCCCATTTTTCCCACGAAAGGAGCAGATCGAGCAAACGCTTGCGGCCCATCGCGTAGCCGGTGCGGGCGTCGGGGTAGTCGTCTTTGCCGATGAGCACATGGCCGGGCGCGAGGCGCGGGAGTTCGATCATGTTCTTCGCGAGATCGAGCGCGTCATGCACACGCCCGATGAAGCCGAGGTTTTCCACCAGCCAGTCGTTATTGTGGGCGTAGTTGTGGATTTGTTCCGGCATAATGCGCGAGGCGATCATGTGGGCGTGGTCAGTGCGGGCGCTGGCTTCCTGCTGCCATGCGGCGTCGGCCCAACGATGGAGACGCGTGAAAGTGTGCCCTGGCATGTGCCACATATGCGCGATGCCGGGGGCGCTTTGGCCGAGCGTGGATGCGTCGGTCAGTGCGCGGCGGTCGTCTTCGTAATTCCAAAGATGAATGAGGTAGTGATGAATGCCGGGGTGCTGCGGATTTTTCGCAAGCACCTGCTGCGCGAGAGCGGCGATGGCGGCGTGGCTGGTGACTGGGATGTTGTGTTGCGAATTGTCCCACAGGTGAAAGACGAGAAAGGCCTTCGCCTCGATGTCGTCGGGATGTTCGAAAATAAAATTCTCCAGCGTCTTGACGAGCGCCTTGCGTTTGCCCTCATCAGGCTTCTTCGCTTCGTTGAAAAATGCGGTGTAAACGCCGATCCACGCCTGCTCCCGCGCACTCGCCTTCTCCTTTCGCTTCACAGCTTCCTTGATGAAATCCGCGCTGCGCTTCTCGTTGTTGAAGTTCGCCATCGCCATTCCGCAATAGGCCATCGCGCAGTCAGGATCCAATTTCGCCACCTGCCGGAACGATCGCTCCGCTTCGTAATACCAAAAGCCGTGAAGCTGCCCGAGTCCCTGATCGAAAAACTTCTGCGCCTCCGCATTTTTTGTCGTGATTTCAAAATGAACATTCCCCGTGCCCGGCAATAGAACCGCAGCCTGACGCGGCCCTTCGTCGAAAACTTCACCATGCGAGCTGTGTCCGAAAAGCGGTTTACCGTCAGGACCGAGCACGACATCGTCGGCGTTCACGGCGGCGATGCAGGCGAGAAAAAGGAGAAGACTCTTCATGGTTGCAGTCACAACAACCATCGAAGCCGCTTTCTTCAAGGTGCGAATCACGGTGGGTGGAAAATCACCGGCGGATCCGAGGCATCAACGCCGCACTTTCCAAAACCGCTTTGCGTGCTAACGTCCGCGCCCTTTTCCGAAAACACACCATGCCTCTGCCAAGCATTCTCGACCCGTCACGTTACGCGAAGACCGAGTTCAGCAACGACGAAATCGCCCGCTACTCGCGTCATCTCATCATGCCGGAGGTGACGCTCGAAGGGCAGAAGAAGCTCAAGGCTGCCAGCATCCTTTGTATCGGTGCGGGCGGGCTTGGCTCTCCCATCCTGCTCTACCTCGCGGCGGCCGGCATCGGGCGCATCGGCATCGTGGACAGCGACGTGGTGGATTTTTCCAACCTCCAGCGGCAAGTCTTGCACGGCACGAAGGACGTGGGGCGAAGCAAATGCAAATCCGCCCGCGAGCGCATCCGCGACATCAACCCCAACGTGCAGGTGGACATCTACGAAACCCTCTTCACCAGCGAGAACGCCCGCCAGATCGTCGAGCCTTACGACATCCTCATAGACGGCACCGATAACTTCCAGACGCGCTACCTCACCAACGACCTCTGCGTCTTCACGAAGAAAGTGAACATCTACGGCTCCATCTTCCGCTTCGACGGGCAGGCCACCGTTTTCGCACCACACCTTGGCGGGCCGTGCTACCGCTGCATGTTCCCCGAGCCGCCGCCGCCCGGCGAAGTGCCTACGTGCGCAGAGGGCGGCGTCCTCGGCGTCCTGCCGGGAATCATCGGCGTCATCCAGGCAGTCGAGGCTGTGAAACTCATCTGCGGCATCGGCGAGCCTTTACTTGGCCGCCTCGTCAATTTCGATGCACTCGCGATGAAATTCCGCGAGTTCAAGCTGCGCCGCGACCCCAAGTGTCCCGTCTGCGGCCCGAACGCCACCATCACCGACCTCATTGATTACGACCAGTTCTGCGGCATTCCGCAGGCCCGCGCGAAACACGAAGCGGAGGCGAACGTCCCGCACATCACCGTCGAGGAACTGCAAGCACGCCTCGCGGGCGGCGCGCCATTCCGATTCGTGGATGTGCGCGAACCCTACGAGCGCGACATCTGCGGCCTCGAAAAAGCCACCCTCATCCCGCTCGCCCAGCTCCCCGCGCGCATGAGCGAATTGGACAGCGCCGAGGACACCATTCTCATCTGCAAAAACGGAGCCCGCTCCGCCCATGCTGTAAAAATGCTGCAAGAGGCCGGCTTCACTCGCGCATGGAACGTCGAGCGCGGCTTCGACGCATGGGCCGAGCGGATAGACACCGGCTTCCCGAAATACTAGGCGGTGGAGGCCGATGGTGCGGGCGAGGAGCCATTCGGCGGCGTCCCAGAAGCGGATGGTGTCGAGGATGGGGCAGTAGTGTGGAAAGGGAGGGCTCATCTGTCGGCTGGGGAGATAGGGCCTATTGGCCGGATAGGGCCTATGGGGCCTATGAAAGCGCCAATGTGGAAAGGGAGGTCGTTCGTGTGGAAAGGGAGGTCGTTCGTGTGGAAAGTGAGGTCGTTCGTGTGGAAAGTGAGGTCGTTCGTGTGGAGAGGAATGTCGTTCGTGTGGAGAGGGATGTCGGTCGTGTGGAGGGGGAGGTCGGTCGTGTGGGGAGGGAGGTCGGTCGTGTGGAGTAGGAGGGCGGTCGTGTGGAGTAGGAGGGCGGTCGTGTGGAGTAGGAGGGCGGTCGTGTGGGATAACACCGCTCTTTTCTGTCCCCACTTTCATCGGGTTTGTCCCCACTTTCCCTATCTGTTTCTGCTACGGAGCCTGTTTTCTGACAACTTTGCTGGGAAATTTTGCCGGAAATGGCCAGGCGATTCCGTGCGGGGGAAATGTTTCCCTCTACATAGGCAAGCCCCGCCGCGACGGAATGGCCGTCCTTGCCATCCCTGCCGGGACTTTTCTCATCACACGCAAGAAAAACCATCGCGGAAGCGCCGGGCCATTTCCCAAGCTGCCCTGGCAACCATGCGGACAGGCGTGGGGAAACACCGGCCTCTTTGAGGCTGGCTACATCTGGTTGTAGAGAATCTCCAGCGACATGACGCCGTATGTCGTGGTGAGGATGGCGTTGTTTTCCTTCCAGCGGGCGACGTCGTTGGCCCAGAAGCCGTCGGGGGTTTGGAGTTTCATCAACTGCAAGCCGAGTTCGCGGCGCCAGTCCACTTTCCTGCCGTCGCGCTCCAGCTCGGTGACGCCTGCGGCGGTGAGGCCCTTGGCCATGAGGTGGAGGTAGTAGAAATAGCCCTGCTTTTCGAGGCCGGGGTTTTCGCTGAGGGTGTAGTGCTTCTTGAGCCAGTCCATTGCGGCGGTGACGCGGGGGTCGTCCTTTTTCAAGTCGGCGTAGATGAAGCTGAGGAGGCCGGCGTAGCTCATGGTGCCGTAGCTGCGGAGGGCGATGCCGCCGCCTTCGAGGGGCATTTCGCCGGCGTTGCTCTCGCCGGGGAAGTAGATGAAGCCGCCTTTGTTCTCGGCGTCGCCGCTGGCCCATTTCTCCTTGTTGTGCGAGGGGAGGTTTTGGCAGCGGGAGATGAAATCAATCGCGGCCTTCCAGTTGAGCTGCTTTTCGCCGGGCTTGTCGGCGGCGAGGGATTCGGTGGCGCGAAGGGCTTCGAGTGCGATGTAGGTGTTGTCGAGGTCGGGGTGGCCGCGCTTCGCGCTCGCGCCGACGGTGCCGTAGCCGATGCCGCCGTCGGTGGCGGGCTTGGCCATGCCGGTGGCTTGCTGGCCGATGACGTAGGCGCGCGCGGCGCGGAGAAGGGGGACGTCCTTTTCATCGCCGACGAGTGCGAGGGCGAGCAGGCAGACGCTGGTGTTGTAGTTGGCGAGTCCGCTGTCGGTGTTGTAAATGCCGCCGTCGGGCTGCGCGAACTTGCGCAGGTAGGCCGCGCCTTTTTTCACGGCGTCGGAGGTTGCGTATTTCCCCGAAGGCTCGCGGAGCAGGGCGACGAGCGGGAGGGCGGTCAGTGCGGGATGCGTGTTGTCTTTGCCAAAGCTGCCGTCGGCATTCTGCTGTGCGAGCAGCCAGGCGATGCCGCGGCTCATCGGGTCGCGGAGTTCATTGCGGAAGGAAAGGTTCTTTTCCTCGCGGGGGAGCGGTTCGTTGGCGGCGTGCGCGAAGCTGGCGAGGGCGAGTGTGGCGAGGATGAACTGGCGGCGTTTCATTTGGGTTCGAGTTTGATGGTGAATGTGACTGGCGTGTCCTTCGGCGGGACGGATTCCTTGTTCACGAACCACTCGTGGTCGTCGTTCGAGCCGGTGCGCGGGTTGTTGATGAGCGCGCCGGGATACGTCACGAGCGCTGCGTGCGCGCCCTCGGTCTGTGCGATGAAGCGGTTGTCGTAAAAAAAGCTGCCCGTGTAGAGCCACGGCCCGTCCTCCGCAGGCACGGTCTCCGAGGCTTTCTTCCGCGAGACAATCATGCGGACAATCCAGCGCTCGACGCGCGTGACTTGTTCCTTGCCGGCCTTGTCCTTCCACACCGCAGTGATCGTGATTTTATCCCCCGTGAGCTTCGGTGCCCTCGCGAGGGACTCGGAATCAATGCGCCCCGCAATCGCTCCGTCCTTTGGCTGCGCCATCCCTTTCGCGCCGAGCAGCAGCATCGCCATGTGGACTTCCTTCGGCGGCGCGTCGCTCACAAACAGGCTCTCGTGCGCAGGTCCCTGCGGCGTCACGAGCAGATACTCCAGCAGGCCGTCCACCATGTTCACCTTCGCGGGAAAGGAGACGGTGCCAGCGCTCTTGTCCACGCGCACCAAGCCGATCTCAAACACACCCGGCGCGACTTCCTTCGGCGCTTTGAAAGTCTCCGCCGCCGGTTTATTTTCCTCCGCCGGAGTATCCGCGAAAGCCGCCGCCGCGAAGGCGAAAAGTAGAGTGATGATGCGCATGAAATTCAGCATGGCCGAAGTGCAGTCGCGCGTCTAGCCGCCGTCGTGCCATCGCGTGCGACTATCGCTCCTCACTCTGGAAAATACCCGCCACGCGCAACAGCTCCGCATTTCCCCCGGCTAGAAAGCGAGCGGTTTCCCTCCGGCAGTGGATAGATAGTGGTCGTCGTCCTCCCCGCAGCGGGCGCGTTGACGTCCCGCACAATGGCGTGCTACGTTCCGCGCCATGAGCACGCTCGCTGAAATCGAAGAGGCCGCCGAACGTCTGGCACACTCGGAGAAATTGCACCTGATGGAAACTTTGTGGGGTGACTTGAGCCGCAAAGAGGCTGAGCTGGCGTCGCCTGCGTGGCATGAGGGCGTGCTTGCTGAGACGGAGCGCCGACTGGCAGATGGCCGCGAGGAGATTCTCGATTGGAATCGCGCAAAGGCTGAACTCCGCAACAAGACGGTTTAGGCAGGGTGAAAATCCGCATCCTCAGTTCCGCCCGCGATGATTTGGCGGATGGCCGTCGCTTTTACGAAATGCAGGGCGAGGGATTGGGTTCTTACTTTCTCGATTCCCTTTTTTCGGACATTGATTCGCTGACGCTTCACGCAGGAATCCATCGAATGGTCTTCGGATTTTTTAGACTGCTCTCCCATCGCTTCCCATGGGCCATCTACTATCGCTTCGATGCAGACGGTGCCGTGCTCGTCATGCGTGTGCTTGATTGCCGTCTGGAACCGAGACGGATCAGATCTGCGTTGCGACGCCAATAGCAAGTTGGGAACACAGTTTGCGCGCACCACTCGACGTGCGCCGATCCTTTTGCCAGTGTCGCGGCAATGAACTCCGCGCATCTCGACGACCTGTTTGCTTTCATCCGCTTTCCCAGCATTTCCACACTGCCCGAGCGGGCGGGGGATGTCGCGGCGTGCGCGCAGTGGCTTGGTGCGAAATTAAACGCGCTCGGTTTGAAAGCGGAAATCCACGCGACGGGCGGGCATCCCATCGTCGTTGCGCGCAATCAACACATCGCCGGTCGGCGCACCGTGATGATCTACGGGCACTACGACGTGCAGCCGGTGGACCCGCTCGCTGAGTGGACTTCGCCGCCGTTTGAGCCGGTCGTGCGCGATGGCGTGATTTACGCACGCGGCTCCACGGACAACAAAGGCCAGATCCTCGCGCACGTGCTCGGGGTGGGGGAGACGCTGCGCGAAAAAGGCGACGTTCCCGTGAATCTGATCTTCCTCATCGAAGGCGAGGAGGAAGTTGGCAGCAGCCATCTCGAAACCTTTCTCGCCGCGCATCGCGAAGAGTTGAAGTGCGACATCATCGCCATCTCCGACACCGGCATGATCGCGCGCGACACGCCCACTTTCACCTACGGACTGCGCGGCGTCGCTGCGATGGAAGTGCGCCTCCACGGCCCGGCGACCGATTTGCACAGCGGCATCTACGGCGGCGCGGTTGCAAACCCCCTCACCGCGCTCGCACGGCTCGTCGCCACGCTGCACGACGCCGAGGGACGCGTCGCCGTCGCCGGTTTCTACGACGACGTCGCGCCGCTCCAGCAATGGGAGCGCGATGCATGGGCGCGGCTGCCTTTCGGCGACGCCGAAATCCTCGCCGTCACCGGCTCACCCGCGCTCTTTGGCGAAGCAGGCTACACGAGCGTCGAGCGGCTGTGGGCACGCCCGACCGTCGAAGTGAACGGCATCGGCGGCGGCTTCCAGGGCGCGGGCAGCAAGACCGTCATCGGACGCGAAGCCTTCGTGAAACTCACCTTCCGCCTCGTGCCCGGCCAGCGCCCTGCGGACATCATGGCCAAAGTGCGCGCGCATTTGCAAAAACACTGCCCGCCCGGCGTGCGCATCGAAATCGAAGACGGCCACAGCGGCGAGCCCTACGCCACCGACCCGCACAGCGCCTTTGGCAAAGCCGCCCGGCGCGCCCTCGCCCGCACATTCCCCGGCAGGGAAACCGCCCTCATCCGCGAAGGCGGCAGCATCCCCATTGTAAACACCTTCAAAAAAATCCTCGGTGCCGAAACCCTCCTCCTCGGCCTCGCCCTGCCCGACTGCCGCGCCCACGCCCCCGACGAAAACTTCCCCATCGAAAACTTCGAAGCCGGCATCCGCCTCAACCGCACCCTCCTCGAAGAACTCGCACGCTGACAGAAGGCAAACACGCCCAATCCTGCCCTTCATCAAAACAACACGCACCACTTCCATGCACCACCGCAGCCGGTCGGGATGCAAATAATCTGTCCCTACTTCCCTTCACCAATACACTTTGGAAACGCTTTGGAACGTGGCGCGTGTTCGCAGCCTAACCTGAACCGCCAGGCCGCAAGGCCAGCCGCGAGTTCGTCGCTATAGATTGAACCGCGCCCACGTTCCGCTTCACCCGACGCATTTGTCAACTTGCACTGACCCGGCGCACCACGCGCCACACACACGAGGTCATGTGCGCTGCAGCGCATGGTTAGGCCACGTTGCGTTCGGTGAAAGCGTCATACTAAAGCTGTGCAACAGTCGAGTTGCATCCAGTCGTTCGAGTCGGCGTCGAAGTAATAGTCCTGCGGAGTCAGCTTGCCGCTCTTGAGCATAAGTTTGACGGTCGCCACGGGCATCTCTCCTAAGTCTTGTCCGTTGGAAGCAATGCGCAACTTCGGTTCGTAGCCTGGCGGTGGAGGCGCGCTGCGGTGAATCTGGTCGAGCTTCTGGAGTTGTGCTTGCTGGAGTTGAAGTTGAAGCGCGAGTTGCTGTTTGCGCTCTGTCTCCTCCTTCTGCTTTTTGAGGTTCGGTAGGCAGAGGACGACGAGAACGCCGAGTGGACCGAAGAGAAAGCTCCAGACAAAGCCTGAGCCTACTCTGTCCTTCGCTGCGCCAATCATGCAGCCGATAATCATCGAGAAGATCCAAATGAGAAAGAATTCCCCCGTTCGTTCGGATGCAACCCATTCAGGGTTGATGGATGGAACGGGAATCCACCCAGGGTAGCTCGTGCCTCGCAACCCTGGGCTGAATGATTTCATCCCGTTGGGATGAGCACCGACGCGGAGAAAAAATCGCGCTTGCTATTAGGATCGGTATTTTGTGAAATCCTCCCACTTACCTCCATACGACACCATGCACTCGCCCTCATCGAGATTGGTTTTGCCCCGCTGCGCCGTGCGCTACCGTGCCTCGCACCAAGGTGCCGTGGCGCAAAGCGTGGGTTTGGGCATTTTGTCGGAAAATGGGGGGCTTTCTCTGTCGCCGAGGGGTGTCTTCTCTGTTGGGGCGGTGAAAATGGGCATTTTCCCAGCCAAGAAAGTCATTCCGACGGCAATCGGAGTCAGTCCGACGGCAATCGGAATCAGTCCGACGGCAATCGGAGTCATTCATTTGCGCAAGTCGGCTGGCTGGTGGCGCGGGGGAGGGAGTCGGTCGGCGGAAAAAATCCCGCACTTCGTGAAAGATCGAATCCAGAGAGCCGTATTTCCCCCATCCACACGCGGAAGATTTTCCCCGGAACATCAAACCAACAACAAGACACGAAACCTAACAACAAAACAAAACAGCAACATCACACACCACAACATCAATCACTAAAAAACCAACATCATGAATACAAAACACAACTATTTCTGGCCCAAGGATCCGGAGGGAAAGCGCGACTGGCTC